>NZ_JBFHGD010000009.1:0-32121 GCF_041583255.1 Trichloromonas sp.
CCATATCAACCCCTGAACCCAGGAGTTTAGCCATGTTCTTTCCCGAATACCGCGCCCGCCGCCTGCGCCGCAACGACAACATCCGCCGCATGGTCCGTGAAACCTTTCTGCGGGTCGACGACCTGATCTACCCCATGTTCAGTGCCTTCGGCAAGGGGATCAAGAAGGAAATCCCGTCGATGCCGGGGATCTACCAGCAGTCGATCGAGCATATCGTCGCCGAAGCGAAAGAAGTTTACGAGCTCGGCATTCCGGCGGTGATCCTGTTCGGCATCCCCGAAGCCAAGGACGCCCTCGGCCAGGACGCCTATTCGGAGACCGGGATCATCCAGGAGACGATCCGGGCGATTAAACAGAACGTGCCGAAGCTCACCGTCATCACCGACGTCTGCATGTGCGAGTACACCGACCACGGCCACTGCGGAGTGATCCTCGACGGCGACGTCGACAACGACGAAACGCTGAAGCTGCTGGCCGCCGAAGCCCTCTCCCACGCCCGCGCCGGCGCCGACATCATCGCCCCTTCGGACATGATGGACGGCCGGGTAGCGGCGATCCGCGAAATTTTGGATGCCAACGACTTTAGCCACATCCCGATCATGAGCTACGCGGTTAAGTACGCCAGCGCCTACTACGGCCCCTTCCGCGACGCCGCCGATTCGACCCCCCAGTTCGGCGACCGCCGTTCTTACCAGATGGACCCGGCCAACCGCCGCGAGGCCTTTCGCGAGGCGGCCCTCGACGTGCAGGAATGCGCCGACTTTCTGATGGTCAAGCCGGCTCTCGCCTACCTCGACATCCTGCGCGACATCAAGGAACGCTTCGACCTGCCGCTGGTGGCCTACAACGTTTCCGGCGAATATTCGATGATCAAGGCCGCCGCCGCCAACGGCTGGGTCGACCACGACCGCATCATGATGGAGACCCTGATCGGCATGAAGCGCGCCGGCGCCGACCTGATCATCACCTACCACGCCAAGGAAGCGGCCCGCCTGCTCAAGGCCTGATCCGCGGCGGGAGAAAAAAGCTCTCCCCCGATCTGCTATACTTTCTAAGAATCAGGGCTGCGGCCCGCTTATGCGACAGGCAGATCGGGGGAATTCATGATCGATAAATCCGGCGGCCCGACCAAGCTTTCCCGCGGAGAACTGATCACCGCCCTGGTCCACTACTACCGGGCCGAAGTGCAGCGCAGCCTGGCCTGGCGGGAGCGCCTCGACCTGACCACCAACTGGGCCGTGGGGAGCACGGCGGCGGTGCTCGGCTTCGGCTTCAGCCACCCCGAATATCCCCATGTTTTCTTCTTGTTCGGGCTGGCTATTGTCTATATCCTGCTCTACGTCGAATCGAGGCGCTACCGTTTCTACGACGCCTACGAATACCGGGTGCGGCTGCTGCACCAGAATTTTGTTTACGGCGCCCTGACCGGGGAGCTCGACCTCGAAAAGGAAACTTTCTGGGTGGCGGAGCTCGCTTCGGACTTGATGCACCCGCAATATAAAATGGGCCGCCGGCATGCCCTCGGCCGCCGACTCCACGCCAACTACATCTATCTCTTTGCCGTGCTGCTCAGCGGCTGGCTGTTTAAAGTCAAGATCCATCCCGAACCGAGCCAATCGTGGCATCAGTTCGTCGGCCAGGCCGCCATCGGCGAGCTGCCCGGGTGGGTCGTCTTGCTTTGCATTTTCCTGTTCGTCCTGCACCTGGCGGTGCTGGCCTGGCACGGCCGCAAGCCCCAGGGCGGGCGTGACGTCTTTTACTCTCCCGCGCCACGACCGGCCACCCTCCGCCGAAAGCCGGACTGACCCAGCCTCTCTGACGGAAACCATGACTGAATATCGTAAAGATTTACTCGCCAACGGCCTGCGCCTGGTCACCATCGAAATGCCGCACCTGCACAGCGCCGACATGGCCTGCTACGTCCAGGTCGGCGGCCGCGACGAGACCGCCGGCCTGGCCGGCATCTCCCATTTTCTCGAGCACATGATCTTTCGCGGCACCGCCGACTACCCGAACAGCTTTCTGCTCGAACGCGCCTTCGAAGCCATCGGCGGAGCGGTCAATGCCTCTACCGACGTGGAGAACACCTGCTACCATTCCCGCCTGCATCCCCGCTACCTGCCGGAGGCGGCCCGCCTGTTCGCCTCGATGCTGACGCGCCCGCTGCTGACCGACGTCGAGGTGGAGCGGCGGATCATCCTTGAAGAAGCCCTCGACGACCTCAACGAGAAGGGTGATGACATCAGCCCGGACAACCTGACCGCGCGTCTGCTCTGGCCAGATCATCCCTTGAGCCAGCCGACCATCGGCACCGGCGCTTCGATCAATGCCATCAGCGAAGCCGACCTGCGGAGACACCACGCCGGTTACTACACCCCGGATAACACGGTCATCGTGGTGGCCGGCAACATCCGCCACGACCAGGCCCGACAGGAAGTCGAGGCGGCCTTTGGCCACTGGCAGGGGCAAACCCTGCTGCAGCGCCAATCCCCTCAAACTGTCCCTTGTTCGCAGCCGGAAACGGTCTGGGTCAAGGATTCCGACTCGCAGATCAACCTCCAGCTGGCCTTTCGCACGCCGGGGCGCAACCATGCCGACACCGTGCCGCTGCGGGTGCTGCGCTGGATCCTCTCCTGGGGCGGCGCCTCGCGGCTGATGCTGCGCCTGCGCGAACAGCTGGGGCTGACCTACCACGTGGAAGCCGGCCTGTCGATGCTGGCCGACTGCGGCTGTTTCAGCATCGAACTGGCGGTCACGCCGGAAAACCTGTGCCGGGCCGTAGAAGAAGTACTCGGAGTGGTGCGGGAACTCTGTGCTGAACCGGTACCGGATGAAGAACTGAAAGGGGTGCTGCAGGCCTACCTGTTTGACCTGGAGTTCAGTCAGGACAATCCCGATGCGATGCTGACCCGTTACGGCTGGGGGGAATTGACCGGCTACCTTCGCACGGTCGAACAGGACCGAGCGCAGGTCATGGCGGTGACCCCGGCCGTGCTGCAGCAGGCCGCCAGCAAGGTCTTTTCTGCCGGCAACCTGAAACTTGCGGTCGTCGGCCCCTGGAAGGCCAACGACCGCAAACAGGTAAAACAGGTTCTGGAAAAGTTTTGATCAGGAGGGCGCGCCCGGGTTGAGGCGGACGTCGAAAACCGGCGTCTCGACCAGGTGGAAGGTAGCCGAGGCGATCGCCACCCGGCTGCTGCTCTTTTCGAAGTCCTCGAGAATTTTGAGGAAGATCTGGTCACGCACCAGCCGCCGCTTCTTGAAATCGACCACGTAGCGCAGGGTGAATTCAACCCAGTTGTCATTGGCCATCAGGGTCACCATCGGTTCGACGCTGGCCTCTTCGATCATGTATTTCTTGATCATCTGCTGCCAGGTCTCGCGGGCGAAGGGGATATAGTCGCCAACCGCGGCCATCCCCGCCGCCAGGAGAATTTCCCGCGCTTTTTGATAATCGCTGCCGTACTTCACCGGCACCACCAGTTCGTCCCAGACGAAGGGGAAGTCCGCTGAATAGTTGAACACCGGCTCCTTGAAGACGAAACTGTTGGCCACCCTGACGATCCGGCCGTTGTAGGCGTCGCCGCGAATCCATTCACCAATTTCCATGATGGTGGTGCGCAGCACCCCGATATCGATCACGTCACCACGGATACCGCCGAGCTGCACCCGGTCGCCGGTCTTGTAAAACTGGCCGAAGGAGACCGCGATCCAGCCGGCGACACTGGCGATCACCTCCTGCAGCGCGAAGGCGATGCCGGCGCCGGCGACCCCAAGGGCGACGGTAAAACTGTGCAGATGATCGCTGAACAACCCCAACGTGAAGACGATCACCAGCGCGTAGCCGACCAGGCTCAGGGTCTTGCGCACCGTGTAGCGTGCCTCATTGCTCTGGATGCGGCCGGAAAAAACCCGCTGCAGCAGACCGACCAGCACCCGGATGACCAGAATCCCCACCACCAGGGTGACGATTTTTCCCACCATCGGATCATACAGGATTTTGTCCAGGTCGATCTGCATCGGCAGTTCCTCAGGGCTTGGACTTCTGCTGCATTTGCTGCCCTTTAAGCCTCAGCGCCTCGGCCTCCTCGAGCATTTCCGCCGCCTTGATCTGCTGCTTGCCGAGAGAGATCTTCTCTTTCCCCGCGCTGCGCAGATCGTCCCCCTTGTCGATCAGATCCTCCCCCTGGCTGCGCAGGTCCTTCCCCTGCTTCACCATGGAGTCCCCCTCGGAGACCATCCCCTTGCCTTCGTCAATCAACGCCTGCCCGGAGGCGATTGAGGCCGGGGTTTCCGCCAGCAGGGGGGCTTTGCTTGCACAGCCTGCGAGCGCCAGAAGACTGACAAGAACGACCAGGGGTGCCGACATACATCTTGATACGAACATTCTTTTTTACTCCTGTAAATTGGCTATAACCGCCCTATGCGGAGCTTCATTTTCTCATGAAGCCGTGAAATTATATCAGCACGCCATCCGTTTGCAATCTGGATTTTGCACAAAGACCTGGCCAATCATCCACAGGACAATCATCCCGCGGATGAATGGACGCTGTTGAGGCGCAGGAGGGGAAGGGGTCTGCGAACAAGCGGTCCCGACAGCGCAGAGCGGGCAGGGTCGCGCAGGAAAAATCCGCTTCAAGCCGAACGGGACAGGTGGCTTCAGATGGCCTTGGGAGCCGGCGCCGATTCGCTTTCTTGACTGTCGGTGGCAGGTTGGGGGGCTTGCGCTTCATTGGCAACAGCGGGAAGCGGTGCGCCTTCAACCGCCGGCAGCGAAGCGGGCTGGGCATACTGGGAACCGACAAAGAGATCGTTGGCGAGAACCTGGGTCTGCCTCAGCCATTCGGCCGTCTGCCGGCAGGACTCGGAGAGCGGCTCCGACTTGCAGGACTCGGCCACGCCGCCGGACAGGTTCAGATGCATCCCCACCAACGGGCGAACCTGCAGACCCGGCGGGGTTTCCGTGTAGGCCAGCAGCGTTCGGGACTGGTTCCCCAACAGCTGAAGAATCAGCGCGGGCAGCCGGAAGGTCGGGAGATCGCCCGCCGGCACGGGGCCGTTTTCGCCGTCGATGATCACCAGGGGCGTGGAGGACATATCCAGATAATTCTGCGGCGAAAATTGCGCCCTGTTCTGGGCGGAAATCAAACCGGATTCGGCATAGGCCCCATAGCCCCCCAGGGTCGGCAGATGGTCACCAAACATAACGATCAACCCCTGCGGATCGCGCTGGCGCAGCACCGCGAGAAATTCCATCAGATCCCGGGCTTTATAATGAAGAGTACTGGCGTAGTTCGCCACGTCGGGGTAGGCCGAACGGCTTTCGAACAGCAGCGGCCGGTCCGCAGAGAGGGGATAGGGAAGATGGCCGGAAATGGTTAGCACATAGTTGAACAGCGGCTTGTCGCCATCCAGGAGCGGATCGATTTTCTCCAGCACCTGCCGATACAAGGAACGGTCGGAAAGAAACTCGCCGTTCATGTCGTCATAGACAAAATCGGTGCCGGCCCAGAAGGTATCAAAACCTATCCTGCGGTAGACGTTGTGGCGGTTCCAGAAGGCCGGGATATTCGGATGGGAGGCCACACTGCGATAACCGCTTTCGGCCAGGACCTTCGGCAGACAGTTGACCTCGCGATTGACGTTCCGCTCGAAAAGGACAAAGGGTTCGGAAACGGGAAAACCACATAAAGCTTCAAACTCGGCGTTCGCCGTGTAACCGCCAAAAACCGGGCCCACGCTGTGGGAATGGCCGGCATCCGCCCAGAGCCTGCGAAAATCTTCCGGCAGCGGGTCGTCTTCGAGGGCGGTTTTGAGCAGCGCGGCATCCCAGAACGATTCGAGAACGATAACATGCACATTGCGGTGCGAATCCGGTTGCGCCGTAGGGCAGGACTCTGGCCGGCCCGACAGAATGGCCGTCACTTCGGCGCGGCTCGGGGGAACCTGGCGGTGAGCCAGAAATCGGGTCGACTCCTGCACCGTGTGGAGCAGTGCCCCGCGCCGACGAAAATCTCCGGCCGGATCCCAGTCAACATAACCAAAGCGTCGATCCAGCCAGCCTGACAAGGGCGCCGGGGCCAGGACGATCCCGCCCAGCACCCCGCAGAGTATCCCGGCAGCCAGAAACTGGCGAAGCCTCGTTATCCGGACATTGTACAACAGAACGAAAGCGCCTGACAGCGCGGCAAGCAGGAGCAAAACCTGTTGCCAGGGCTTGATAATCAGCAGAAAAGCACGCAGGGAATAGATGTCGTCAGGGGCCATCGGCGCCCCGAGAACGGCCGTTTTGGCGGCATGGCCAAACTGCAGAAAGAGCATCAGTCCAGTGTAAAACAGGGCGAAGCCCCAACGCCGGCGGAACAGGCCCGACAGCAGGAAAGCCAGCGCGAGGTGAAGTGAAAAATCGACGGGGATGGCCGACCACAAAGGCCCGATCCCGAACAGGAGCCAGGAAAAACCGGAGGCAACGCCATAAACCAACACGGCTAGCAGGATTATCCAGCCCCAGCCGGTCGCCGAAACACGGGTCAATCGATTCATCCTAAACACCTGTACCGGAAATATACGCTGAATTCGCAAACGACAGAGTAAACGGATCTGCATTCGCAGCTGAGGCAGATTTCTGTGCCGCAGAACGCGCCATTCGACACTATAGCACAGTCACCCGCTTTCAAGATAGCCGGGTTTATCGATAAAACAACGACAAATCAATCGCCTCCGGCGCCCCTCCTGCCGCAGGCGACTCACCGCCCCCCGTCCATTTCGCCTGAAGATCAGGAAATCCGGATCGTCTTGTACAGGAAATTTTTGAATTTATAAAAGATCTTGCGGGTTTCAGGATCGTCGTTCCTGGGGTCGCAGGCCTGCAGCATGGCGGCGATCTTCGGCATGGTCGCAGCCCCTTCGCGCCGGGCCAGGTCGACGACCGCGGCCACCACATCGCGGGAGATACGGCTTTCTGAATAGGGAAGATAGGCCCCGCTCCAGAAATCGCTGTCGCCGCGGCGGATGGCGTCGAAAATCTCCTGGGCCACCTGCTCGGTGAGCTTTTCCGCCACGTCTTCCGGCACCGGCCGATCCATGGCGCCCAGAACCTTGCGGATGTCTTCCTCTGTGATCACCCGCTTCTTGCGGAAAAACAGGGCCCGCAGCAGAATGCTCCGCAGTTCGCGGATGTTGCCGGTGTAGTGGTGCCGGGAGAGGAGCGACTGGGCCCCGCGGGTCAGCACCGGGGCCTCCTCCTCGCGGTCGTCCGGCTTGCGGTAGACCTGGTAGAGCTTGCCGAGAAAGTGCGTGGCCAGATCGGAGATGTCCTCCCGGCGATGGTTCAGCGACGGCACCTCGACAGTCAGTTCGGACAGCCGGTGGTAGAGATCCTCGCGGAACTTCCCTTCGGCAATCAACTGCTTGAGATTCTTGTTGGTGGCCGCGATCAGCAGCACCCGGGAAAAGCGGGTGACATTCTCACCGAGGCGCACGAAGCCGCCATTGTCGAGAAAGCGCAGCAGCTGAACCTGGGTTTTGGGGTCCGCATCGCCGATCTCGTCGAGAAAAACCACTCCGCCGTGGGCTTCTTCGAGAATCCCCTTGCGATCGGTGTGGGCGCCGGTGAAGGCACCACGCTTGTGACCGAACAATTCCGAGTAGGTGAGGTCGCCGCTGTAGGCGGCAATGTTGGTCTTTTTCACCGGCAGTTCGCCGCGCGGGTCGATCTCGACCTGGTACATCTCCCGCAGCCTGGAGAAGATGTTGTTGAACAGGAATTCCTTGCCGCTGCCGGTATCACCGGTGATCAGGATCGACGGCAACCCGAGCGAGGCCTCCTGCAGGTCGCGGACTTTCCAGCGGGCCAGCCGGTTGAACAGCGGCGGGGTGATGCGCTGGATAAACTCGACCAGTTCGGTCGCCTTGAGCGAGTTGCCGATGATGTTGCCCAGCTTGTACGACGAGATTTTCGGGTCTTTATAGCCAACGTCACGGCGCAGGCTGTTGACCTCGCTGGTGAGTTTTTCGATCCGCTTCAGGTCGGAAAGAAAAGGGGCGATCAGGCGCTCGATGATCATCAGGATGCGCTTGTGTTCATCGGTGAAATAATAGGGGCGCAGGCTGTCGAGGCAGATGACCGAGATGACCTCGTCGCCGTACACCACCGGCACCGCAATCTCGCTCTTGATGACACTGGTGATTTCCCGGTACAGGCCGCCCCGGCGTTTTTCCTCTTCGGTATCGAGGATCACGTGAGGCCGGCCGGTGTGAGCGACATAGCCGGTCAGGCTGCGCTCCTCGGGCGGCAGGCCTTCGCCACCGACCCGGATCGGCGGGATATTCTTCTTCATCCACTCCTTGCTTTTGGCCCCGACCAGGCTGCCGTCCGGTTCTTCGACCACCAGCCAGCGCACCCCTTCTTCCTCGCGAACCAGGGCAATGCTGCCGGTGTCGGCGCCGATCAGTTCGGTCGCCTTGGACAGGGTCCGGTTAAGAAACGGCTGCACCCCTTCGAATTTTTCCTGCAGCAGATCGTTGATCTCGGAAAGAACCTGGATTTCCATGTGCTCGCCGCCGATTTCCTGGATCACCCGCTCGGCCATCTCGGCATGGGCCTCGAGCAGCCCTTTTTCAAAATCGCTGAAACGGTAAGCCCCCCGGGTGTAGTAATTAACCAGGCAGATAACCCGGCGGGTGCGGGGCTCGTAGCGGGGAACCACATACAGCGACTTCAAACCCATCTCCTCGGTCAGGTAGCGCTTCTGCAGCGGTTCGGCCGGCAGGTTGGGGATATACAGGGGGGTCAGCAGGGTTTCATCGGTGATCTGGCCGGCGTTGCTGATATAGCGGGAAAGCAGAGACTTGCCGGGCCCCAGGTTGATGAGCTTTTCATCCTCGTAGAGCTGGCGGGCCTCCTGGTCCTTGGCGTAGGAGGCGAGAATCTGCAGCCCCTCCTCCCCCGACTCGGGTCCGAGGGGGGACGGAATCAGCACCGAGGCGAGGGCCAGCTTGTCGATCAGGCGCACCGCCGATTTCACCATCAGGAACGCGGCCTCCTTCTTCTTGGCCTTGTCGACCCGCCGGGCCAGCACGATCTGCTGGTGGTACTTGCGGGCCTGATCGATCAGCGGCACCACCTCCTCGAGGAATTCCTTGAGGACCCGCCGCTGGGACTCCCCAGGCAGCCGGCCGGGCCGGCTGCTGTCGACACTCAACACCCCGGCCGAGCGCCCCTGGTGGACCAGCGGAATCATGTAGCTGGAGCGGATGGAAAAGCGTTCGGCGATATCCCGGGCAAAAGGATTTGCCAGCGCCGCGAGGTCTTCGGCCTGGGTTTCCTCCTGGGTCATGTAGACCCGGGAAACCAGGTAGTCGGAGGTGTTGAGGGGAAAGCTCTGCTCCTTGATCGCCTGGGCCTGCAGGCCGTTGGCCGCGGCACAGATCAGGGTCCCGCCGGTCAGGTCTTCGAGATAGATCCGGCAGCGGTTCTGCCGGGTGATCAGGGTGACCGCCTCGACCAGCACGTGCAGGATATCCTCGAGATTTTCCTTGTTGTAATTGGCTATCTTCCCCTTGAGGTGGGAGAGCTGTGCGACGACAAAAGATTCCATGGGGCCCCTTCGACTTGTGTAAGTTTTCTACTCAAAGAATATAGGCTGTCCGATCCTTCGTTGTCAAAGCCTGCTTGAGTTTTATCGCTACAACCTTGTGCTTTGGCGGACCCTGTAGTATAAATTCCGCAAAGGAGACAGCCGCGGAACTGGGGACGCACAACGCCCGCATCAACGGCTTGCCAGCCATGAACTTCAGCCGGAAGATAGCCGCCGGCTGGGCGTTTGCCCCATCCCTGCAGTCATTCCAGCAATAAATCCGCAACCCGAACAGCAAAGACGTTTCCAGGAGTATCAATTCATGGGCATTCTTGCCAACACCGTCAGCATCTGTCAGTTTCAAGTCTCCGGCGAGCTGCCGCAAGACGATCTTTTCGAATGGGCGTCGACCCGGCTCGTCGCCCAGGCCTTCCGCCCCATCGACCGGGGCAGCGAAGAACTCTCGGTCGGCTGGGTCCACATCGACGACCCCAAGGAGAGCAGCTTTGACCGCCCCCAGGCCTTCTGGCGTGATCATTACCTGACCTTTTCCATGCGCAAGGATCAGCGCCGGATCCCCTCGGCCCTGCTCAAGGCCCACATGGAATTGGCCGAGGCTGAATTTCTCGCCGCCCATCCCGGACTGCAGCGGGTTCCCAAGCAGAAGCGGGAGGAACTGCGCGACGCCGTGCGCGGCACTCTGCTGGCACAGACCTTGCCGGTTCCGGCGCTTTACGATGTGGTCTGGGATTCCCGCAACGGCCGGCTCACCTTCGCCAGCCTCAACGCCAATGTCGTCGAGCTCTTCGAAAACCTCTTCCGCCAGACCTTCGACGGCCTGCGACTGCAGGCCGTGCATCCTTTCGCCCGGGCCGAAGCGATTATCGATCAGGCCCTGCAGCCGGCGCTGCAGCAAGCCAACCAGGCCTCCGGCGACGCCGTGCTGGAGATGATCGAGAGCAACCGCTGGCTCGGCCAGGATTTCCTGCTCTGGCTCATGTACCAGACCATGGAAGGCTCGTCCAGCTACACCGTCAATCAGCCCGGTCCGGCCCAGCCCGGCGAAGGCTTCAGTGCCTACCTGAATGACCGCCTGCTGCTGGTCGGCGGCGGTGACAGCGGCGTGCAGAAGGTTACCGTCATCGGCCCCCAGGACGCTTTCAGCGAAGTGCGCACCGCCTTGCAGGCGGGCAAGCAGATCACTGAATCGATCCTGCACATGGAAAAGCTCGAACACCAGTGGAAGCTGACCCTGAAGGGGGAGACCTTTCACCTGGCCTCGTTCAAGGCTCCCTCAGTCAAGATCGAAAAGGACAACCGCAGTGACGAGGCCAGTGAAAAAGAAGCGGTCTTCTACGAGCGCATGTACGTGCTGGAAGAGGGGCTGCAGCTGTTCGACAGCCTTTATCGCCACTTTCTCGATGAACGCCTCGGCGCCAATTGGGCACAGACCCTGGCCCGGATCGAAGCCTGGCTCAGTGGCGAATAAAAAAAACGGGCCGTCATCCCTGGTATGACGGCCCGTCACATCTGTTACAGCCGGCCATTGACCGGTCTCCTGTTCACTCGGCGGCCAGCACGAAACGAAACGTCTTGCCCGCACCGTAACGGCCGAGTGCATAGCTCTCCAGAATCCAGTTCAGGCCGTCGTTCATGCTGGCCACTTCCCGTCCCGCCGCAGCCTCGCCGTCTTTTCCGCCGAGAAAGCTGGCGACCACCAGGCCACCGTCCCGCACGACCCGACCGAGCAGGGACTGGGAATCCGCCGCATAGACCCGGTATTCACTGGGCCCTCCGCCCAACCGGTAGGAAACCGGAACCGCGGCCTTGCCGCCGGTGCGCTGCTGGTAGCCGCCGGCAATATTAAGCCGCTGCTGGGCCCGCAGGGCGAAGGCGGCGCCGATCCCGGCGACCTCCGGATTCTGCGCTGCGTCCAGGGCTTTCTGGTACCAGGGGAGGGCCTTGCCCAGGTCAACGGCCCCGAGACGTCCGTAAAAAGCGTAATCTCCAAGCATCAGGGCCGCCCCGGGGTGACCGGCTCGGCTGAAAGACTCCCTGAACCAGCGGGCCGCCTCGGCATAGTTCTTCTGCCGATCCTCGGCCATCCCCACCTCGTACATGGCCCGAGGCTCCCCCTGTTCCGCCGCATGGCGGAAATAATCGTCGGCTCGCTTGTTCGGCAGCGGCGGATCGAGAATACCCTCTTCGATCAACACCCCCAGGTTAAATTCCATCTCAGCCGACACTTGGCCACCGCGCGCCAGGGCGTTGAAATACCCCAGGGCCCGCTCGCGATCGGCCGGCACTCCGGGCGCGTCACATTCGAACAGGTCCCGATGAATACTGGCATAACGCCCCGGCCGCGGCTGCAGGTAGAGCTCGCCGGCCAGGGCCTGGGCCTCGGGCTGACCTTCGGCGGCGGCCTTGCGGATAAAAGCCGCCCCCCGGGCCCGTCCGTCCGCGTCCCGATCGCAGAGCAGCTCGGTTCCGCGGGCATAACGCTCGCTGGCGGTGCAATCCCAGCAATAGCGCGCCTTGAGATACAGGCCCACGCCGATCACCAGCAATATCAAGATAATTACAGTCCCGCCTACCCAGACGAGACGTTGCTTCCCCATGAAAACCTCCGGAGGATGTTAAGAGCCGGACAATGTCAGCCCATGCGGATCGCCGTGGCATTCGAGGCAGCCGCCGAAACCTTTGAGCAGCTCCGGGTTGTGCGGGCCGTTACCGTGACACTGCTGGCAGCTCGGAATAGTGCCGTGGGTTTCGGCATGGCAGAAAACGCACTTCAGGGCGGCATGGCGCTTCTTGCTCGACTTGAGCACCGCCGCCGGGTCTTCGTGGCAGCCCTGGCAGACCAGATTTTCAACCTTGTCGCCGAAGGCAATTGTCAAGGGCGTGTGCGCCGGATGACAGTTGAGGCACTCGGGGCTGCTCTTAAATGGCGTATGCGGCTGGGGATGGCACTCGTTGCAGCCGGGCTTGAAACCGTGGCGATCGTGGTGGCAGTCGCTGCAGCCCATCTCGGCATGGCCGCTGGGATGCGCCTGCAGCGCAGTCGAAACCGGGCTGTGACAGCGACCGCAGTCGGCCGCCAGCTTGTCCGCTTCAACCAGGCTGGCGATCGGCGCGTGCGCCTGCTGATGACAGGAGAGGCACTGGGGAAAATGACCCTCATGCACCCCTTCATGACAGTCGTTGCAGGCCGGAACCCGGTCTGCCCAGGCGACCCCCGGAGTGAAGGTGTGGAACTTGTTGTGGCATTCGCGACATTCGAGCTGATGACGCCCGCCCTGGTCGCGGATGCTGGTGAAAATTTCATAGTGGCATTTGCCGCACTCGACGGTGGACATCTGCGCCACCTTCTGCCGATAGACCTCCGCCCCTTCGCCGGGGGTCAGCGGCCGCACCGTTTCGGCCAGCGCCGGCAGGACGGCAGCGACCAGCAGCATGGCGGCCAGCACCGGCAAAACCCAACGTACTGCAGATTTCATCCGTTTAGTCTCCTTCACAACAGAGCGGTTCGCACTTCGGCCCCAAAAGCTCATCACTGAGCCCTCCAGTTGGCCAACTGGTGCGGATTCTCATGGCACTTCAGGCAATCCGGGAACTTGCTGTGCAGCCCGGGCTCATGGGGCTGCCCGTGACAATCGGCGCAGGTCATAGCCGAGCCGTGATCACCCAGGTGACAGCTGGTGCAGTTCAATTTGCGGTGTTTGGCCTTGGTCGCCGCCAGCATGCCTGCCACGTCGCCGTGGCAGGCGGCGCAGAACTCCGACGAGAGCCCCGTCTTGAAACTGACCCGGGTCGGCGTGTGGGCCGGGTGACAGGCCAGGCAGTCCTTGGCGGTCATCTTCGGCGTGTGCGGCGCATGACAGCTGTCACAGGACTTCTTGCTGCCGTGATCGGCGTGACAGCGGCTGCAGTCGACCTCGAGGTGCTTGCTCGGGGCGGCCTGCATCGCCTTGTCGACCTCGGCATGACAGCTCAGGCAGGCCGGCTTGGCCGACTCCACCTTGCTGAAATCGAGTTCAAAGGGGGCGTGCGGGTCATGACAGCCGACGCAGCCCTTGACCCGGTAGTGGCTCTTCTTGCCGGGATCGTGGCATTTGCTGCACTCGGGGATCACCTCGTCCCCTTTGGGCGGGTGCGCCTTGTGGCAGGAGACGCAGCTGACCCGGCTCTTGTGCGCCTGCCCCTTGCTCTCGATTTTGGCCGCCACCTCCTTGTGACACGAGGAGCAGTGGGCGGGGTTGACCTCACGGGCGAAGGCGATATCAGTCGGCTTGTGGGGCGAATGACAGCGCAGGCAATCGGCGTAAGTCATCCCCTTGCTGTGCGGCTGGTGACACGCCAGGCAGTCCTTGAACTCGCCATGCTTCTGATGGCACTCCCGGCAGTCGACCGCCGAGTGCCGGGATGGGTTGAACTCCATGAAGCGGCCGACCACCGAATGGCAGGAGACACAGACCGTCTTGACTTCCTTTCGGCTTTCCAGGTTGACCTCGAGCGGCGCATGGGGATTGTGACAGGGCATGCAGGGCTCGGAGGTGTAGTGGAGCTTCTTCAGCCGCGGATGACAGCTGCGGCAGGTCAGGATGGTCTTTTCGCCGTTCGGCTTGTGCTGCGGATGGCAGACGGCGCAGCTGGCCTTGGTCTTGTGAGCCGCCCCCTGCTTTTCGATCTGTCCGGCCTCGTCGCCATGGCAGGCGCCGCAGAGTCGACCCGGCACATCGGACGGGTAAGCGAGCGCGGTCGGCTGGTGCGGCGCGTGGCAGCGCAGGCAATCGGCGTGGCTCATCTCCTTGGCATGGGGCTGGTGGCAGTCGAGGCACGAGAGGTACTCCCCGTGCTTCTGATGGCACTCAGTGCAGTCCATGGCGTTGTGGGCGCTGGGGACCGACAGCAGCTCGGCGCCGACCTCGCCATGACAGGAGAGACAGGCCGGCTTGACCGGGTCGAAGGCCTCGAGGTTGACCTCCAGCGGGCTGTGCGGGGGATGGCACTGGGCGCAGCCGCCCAGGGCGAAGTGCGGTTTATCCGCCGGCGCATGGCAGCTGGCGCAGGAGATTTTGGCCGCGACCCCGGCCTCGGGGTGACGGGCATGACAGTTGGTGCAGCCGATCCCCGGATGCCGGCCATGACAGTCGGCACAGCTGACCTCGGACCGGTGGGCGCCGCCGCGCTGGTCGATAGCATCCACCTGAGACTGGTGGCAGGTGGCGCACAGGGCGGTGGATGGAGCCCCCGAGAAATCGGCCTGGGTCGGCTTGTGCGGCGCGTGACAGCGCAGGCAGTCGGCATAGCTCATGGCCGGGGTGTGCGGCTCATGGCACTCGAGGCAGGACATCGCCTTGCCGTGCTGCAGATGGCACTCGTTGCAGGCCATCTCTGAATGGACGCTGGGAAATGCGTCGGCATCCGCCCCCGGCCCCTCGTGGCAGGAAACGCAGGCGGGGCGGACATCGCCCAGGCGGGCCAGGTCTTTGACCAGCGGGGCGTGCGGCGCGTGGCAGCCGGCGCACCCTTTGACAGCGAAATGGGCCTGGTCGCTTGCCGCATGACAGTCGCCGCAGGCCGGGACGCTTCCATGTTCCTGGTGGCAGCCGGCGCAGCCGACTTCCTGATGGGCCGCGCCGGACTTGGCCAGCAACGAGGTCGGTGCCTCGTGGCAGGCCCCGCAAAGCGCTGAGCCGATTTTTTCATCGAAGCGGATCGCCGACGGCGCATGGGGCGCATGGCATTTCTGGCAGTCGCCCCTGGTCATCGCTTCGCTGTGCGGTTCATGACACTGGCGGCAATCCGGGAGCAACCCATGGGTGTCGTGACAATCGATGCAGGCCTGCTGGCTGTGGGCATCGGCCGCTAACTCCATATCGGCCCCGGGCTGCGGATGGCAGGTGACGCAGGCCGCGCCGACATCCTTCATTTCGGCCAGCGGCTTGCTCAGCGGGGCATGGGGCGCATGGCACCCCTTGCAGTCGGCCAGGGCGAAGTGGTCGTTGTCAGCCGGCGCATGGCAGCTGGCGCAGGCCGCCGGGGCGCTGTCTTTCTGCGGCGGGTGTTTGCTGTGGCAGCGGAAGCAGCCGACCTTGTCCTTGTGCGCCGCACCGGATTCCTGCAGCTGCGCGGCGACCTCTTCATGGCAGGCGCCGCACAGGCTGGCAGAGATGCTGGCAAAGTAGCGAATCGACAGCGGGTTGTGCGGGGCATGGCAGTTCTGGCAGTCGGCTTCCCCCATGGACTCCGCGTGGGAAGCGTGGCAGCCGGTACACTGGGGCGAATCGCCGTGGTTCAGGTGGCACTTGTTGCAGGCCAGGTTGGCGTGGGGATTGGGGATTTCCTTCTCAATCGGGACCGCCCCCTCGTGGCAGCTGAGGCAGGCCTCCCGGATCGCCCCTGCCTTGGCAAAATCGAGCTGCAGCGGACGATGGGCATGGTGACAGGAGGCGCAGTCCTTGAGGGCATAATGAGGCTTGTCGCCTGAGGCGTGACAAAGCCCGCAGTCGACCCTGGCCTTTTCCCCTTTGCCGGGATGCTGCTGGTGACACTCCTGGCAGGCGACCCCGGCCTGATGGGCGCCGCCGTTGCGGGTAAATTCCTCGACCACGCCGCCGTGACAGGATGCGCAGGCCCGCCGGGGCTCTTTCATGTCGGCAAGGGCCGTGCCCAGCGGGGCATGGGGGGCATGGCAGTCGCTGCAATTGCCGATGGCGAAATGCGGCCGCTCGTCGGCAGCGTGGCAGCCGGCACAGGCCGGAACCGCACCGTGCTGCTCATGGCAGCCGGCGCAGCCCACCTCTTGATGCGCACCGCCCTGCTTGGCGATGGCGGCGACCGCCTCGTCGTGGCAGGCGCCGCACAGGGCCGGGGCGACCGCAGCCCCGTAGCGGACCTCGGCCGGGGCGTGGGGCGCATGGCAGGCAAGACAATCCTTGTCGGCCATCGACTTGCTATGGGGCTGGTGGCAGTCGAGGCAGGATTTCGCCTGGCCGTGCTGGGGATGGCACTCTCCGCAGCTGGCGAGACTTTCTTTGTGCGCCGCGCCCGAGGCGGTGAAGGTATTCACCGTCTCGGCATGGCAGACCGCACAGGCGCTGGCGGGGACGTCGGTCCTGATGGCGGCGGCCGCCGGGGCGTGGGGCGCGTGGCACCCCAGGCAGTCCCGGTAGCTCATCGTTTCATTGTGCGGCTTATGGCAGTCGAGGCAGGACATCGCCTCGCCATGCTTCAGATGGCACTTGTTGCACTCCAATTTGGCGTGAGCGCTGGGCGTCTTCTGCATCTGCTGACCCGGTCCGGCATGGCAGGAGACGCAGGCGGCCCGCACATTTTTCATGTCGGCCAGGGACTTGGCCAGCGGCGCATGGGGGTCGTGGCAGGTGGCGCAGCCCTTGACGGCGAAATGGGCCTGGGCCTTCGCGGCGTGGCAGTCGGCACAGACCGGCCGCTTGCCCTGCTGCGGCGGGTGCTGCTTATGGCACTCGGCGCAGCTGCCCATGTCGCGGTGGGCACCCCCCGCCTGCTGGATCGACCTGACGATGTCCTTGTGGCAGCTGGCACAGAGGGTTGCCGGTTGCGCGGTGTCAAGCTTGACCGATTTCGGCGAATGGGCCGGGTGGCACCCCAGGCAGTCCTTCTGCACCATCGACTTGGCATGGGGCTCGTGGCAGTTGGAGCACTGGGGAATATCGTGGTGGGTCAGGTGACACTCGTTGCAGCCAAGCTCGGCGTGGGGATTGGTCACCCCCGCATCCGCTGTGATCGGATCGGCATGACAGGAGAGGCAGACCGTTTTGGCGGAAGTAAGCCCGGTGAAATCGACATCCAGCGGCTTGTGCGGATTATGGCAGGAGGTACAGGTGCTTAGGCGGTAGTGGGGCGAGGCGCCGGGGGCGTGGCATTCGCTGCAATCGGAGGCCGGCTTGCGTCCCTCCAGCGGATGGCCGGGATGACAGCCGCGGCAGCCGACCTCCTGGTGGGCCGCCCCCCGGGCGGCGAGCGCCTTGCCTTCGTCGTCGTGACAGTCGATGCAGTCGCGGGGAATGACGCGAACCTTGGATTCGGCCCACCCCAGGGACCCGGCCAGCAGAATCCCACCCAAAAGAAACGTCAGAATCAATTTCAACTTTTTCATTTGACCTCCTGCATCCTGATATCACACGAGCAACCGCAGCCGCAGCCTCCCGCATCAGTCAAGTCCAACGTGCATCCCGCAGAAACGTATTCGCCGGACGACGAGCGCAGAACGCTGCCGCAGCGCGCTTCAGAATGCCACATCATAGAGAATCTTAACACAAAAAATGCCGTAGACCGCATACATCCCCGGAGCGCCTGCAGCGTTGCCGGTAGTGGCGGAGCATCTTATCTGCCTGGAGGTGCAGGACAAGCCGCACCGGCCGGCTAGATCACTCCTGCTCCAGGCTGGCCTTGAGTCCCTCGGCAAGGGTCGGGTAGCGCAGCCTGACTCCGAGGCGATTCAGCATCCTGCTGTTGTCCATGCGCCGAGACTCGGTCAGGTACGACAGCATCAACGGCGTCATAACCTCTTTCGCTTCGGCCATGGAGATCAGCGGCGGACGCGGCAGCCCGACCTGCTCGGCGATGGCCAGAAAATACTCGGTCATGGTACTGGGATGACCGTCGCTGACGTTGAAGATCTCTCCGGCCGCCCCCTTTTCGGCGGCAGCCACGCAGACCTGGGCGAGGTCGTCGGCATGGATGCGGTTGGTCGGCGGCGACTCTTCGAGGCACAGCAGCGGATGGCCGTCCTGCAGCCGGAAAACCGGGATCCGGCCGGGACCGTAGATCCCGGTGACCCGCAGGATGACCACCTCGACCCCCTGGGCCTCTCCCCACTGGCGCAAGGCCTGCTCGGCATCGTAGCGCCGTTTGGCCCGGGAGGTCTGCGGGTTGGCCGGGGTCTCCTCGGTCACCAGGGCACCGCCGCAGTCGCCGTACACCCCGCTGGTGCTGATGTAAACCAGCCGTTTCGGCGCCTTGGCGCCGGTCGCGGCCGCGCAGAAGTTGCGCACCTTGGGATCGGTGATGCCGCCGCCGGGGGGGGGCGCAAAATAAAAAACCAGGGCGCCGGCGACGGGAAGATTCTGCAGTTCTTCGGGATCGTTGAGATCGGCGACCAGCGGCCGGATGCCGACCCCGGCCAGGGGCGCCGAACTCTCCTCCGAGCGGACCAGGCCGGTCACTTCGTGGCCGGCCGCCAGCAGCAGCTGGCCGACCCGCCGGCCGATATCGCCGCAGCCGACAATCAGTACCTTAGCGTTCATCGTTCACCTGTGTTTCCAGCCGGCACTACGCCAGGCTTTTTGAAGCGATTTCGTAACAGTCCGGCGACAGGCCGGGGGCTGCGAGGATGCGCCGCAGCTGCGCTTTCATCAGGTCCTGACGGGCAGGGTCATAGCGCCGCCAGCGGCTGAGGGCGCTGAGCAAGCGGGCCGCCACCTGGGGGTTGAACGGGTCGAGGGCCAGGACCTGATCGCCGGCAAAAGCGTAGCCCTCGCCGCAAGGAGAGTGAAAGCGGGCCGGGTTGCCGTGACAGAAGGCACCGACCAGAGAGCGAACCTTGTTGGGATTGCGCAGATTGAACGCCGGGTGCTCCATCAGCCGGCGGACTTCGGCAAGGACATCCGGCCGCCGGGAGCAGGCCTGCAGCGTGAACCACTTGTCGAGCACCAGCGGATCCTGCGCCCACTTCTGGTAAAAGGCCTCCAGCGCCCTGGCCCGCTGGGCGCTGTCACTGTGCACCAGGCATCCCAGCGCCGCCAGCACGTCGGTCATGTTGTCGGCGGTTTCGAACTGCTCAAGGCAAAGGGAGAGCGCCGCCGCATTATCCAGGCTCATCAGGTAGGCCAGGCACAGGTTTTTCAGACTGCGGCGACCGATGGCAGCGGGCGAAAGCTGGTACGGCTCCGACTCCCGGCAACGGCGGTAGACCTTGAGCAGCTCGCCCTGCAGGCGCTCGGACAGCTGTCGCCGCAGGGTCTCGCGGGCCTCGTGAATGGCACCCGGGTCGCACACCGTCAACTGCTCGCCAAGGTAGGTTTCGGTGGGCAGCGTCAGGGCCAGGGCCAACAGCGCCGGGTCGCTCCGCTCGTCCCGCAGGGTCTTGCCGAAAGCCGCGACGAAAGGTTCGTCGAGAACCGCCGCCTTCTTTTGCTGCAAATCCTCCAGCTGCCGCAGCAGTACCCGGCAGGCCAGCTGCTGACCGGCCTCCCAGCGGTTGAAGGAATCGCTGTCGTGGGCCATGAGGAAAGCCAGGTCGCCCTCCTGCCAGGACACCTGCAGCCGGACCGGGGCCGAAAAGCCCCGCAGCAGTGACGGCACCGGCCGGCAGGGGACGTCGACGAAACGGAGGACCTCCGTTTCCTGACGCAATTCGAGCACCCGGGTGCTGCCCGGCGTCGGAACGGACTCCCCTTCGAGGCGCAACGGGAGATCCCGCCCATCAGCGCCGAGCAGACCCATCGCCAGGGGGATGTGAAACGGCTCTTTCTTCGGCTCCCCCGGGGTCGGCGGGCAGCTCTGGCGGATTCGCAATTCAAAGGTGCGGGCCGCGCCGTCGTAAGCGGTTTCGACCTGCAGTTCGGGGGTGCCGGCCTGGCTGTACCAGCGGCGAAACTGGTGAAGTTCGATGCCGCCGGCCTCGGCCATGGCCTGCAGAAAATCGTCGGTGGTCACCGCCTGGCCGTCAAAGCGCTCCAGGTACAGCCGCAACCCTTGACGGAACCGGTCGGGACCCAGCAGGGTGTGATACATGCGGATCACCTCGGCCCCCTTGTTGTAAACCGTGGTGGTGTAGAAGTTGTTGATTTCCACATACGATTCGGGTCGCACCGGGTGGGCCATCGGCCCGGCATCTTCGGGGAACTGGCTGTTGCGCAGCAGGCGCACGTCCTCGATGCGCTTGACCGCTGCCGAGCCCATGTCCGCAGAAAACTGCTGGTCGCGAAAGACGGTCAGACCTTCCTTGAGGCTGAGCTGGAACCAGTCGCGGCAGGTGACCCGGTTGCCGGTCCAGTTGTGGAAATACTCGTGGCCGATTACCCCTTCGATCCCCTGGTAGTCGGCGTCGGTCGCGGTGTCGGGGCGAGCCAGCACGTACTTGGAGTTGAAGACGTTGAGCCCCTTGTTCTCCATCGCCCCCATGTTGAAATCGTCGACGGCGACGATCATGTAGATATCGAGATCGTACTCGAGGCCAAAGGTCGCTTCGTCCCAGGCCATCGCCTGCTTCAACGAGCGCATGGCGTGGTCGCACTTTTCCCGGTTGCGCTCCTCGACGAAAATCTGCAGCGCCACCTGCCGCCCGGAGCAGGTGGTGAACACATCCTCGATCCTGACCAGGTCGCCGGCCACCAGGGCGAACAGGTAGCTCGGCTTTTTGAAGGGGTCTTCCCAGCGGGCGAAATGGCGGCCGCCTTCGAGCTCGCCCTGTTCGACCAGGTTGCCGTTGGAAAGCAGGACCGGATAACGGCCGCGATCGGCGCAGATGGTCGTGGTATAGCGGGCCAAGACGTCGGGACGGTCGGGAAACCAGGTGATTTTGCGGAAGCCCTCGGCCTCGCACTGGGTGCAGAAATTGCCGCTCGACTTGTACAGCCCCTCGAGGGAAAGGTTCTCCTGCGGCCGGATCGCCGTCTCGACCAGCAGGGTGAAGGCGTCCGGCACCCCGGCGATGCTCAGGGTTTCGCCGCTGACAGAGAACTCCCCGGCGGACAGGTCGCGGCCCTCGAGGCAAAGGCGCCTGAGCGCAAGATCGCGCCCGGACAGCTGCAGCGTCCGTTCGGAGGGACCGGCCGCCGGATTGCGCCGGACGTCTAAGCGGGAGGTGACAACGGTGATCTCCTCGCCCAGCTCGAAATGGAGATCGACGGATTCAATCAGGTAGGCCGGCGGGGCGTAGTCCTTCAGAAGCACCGCTTGGGGATTACGGTCTGGCATCGGCTGCATTCTCTCTCATCCAATCCGGCACACAGCCGGCGTTCAAAAATCACAGGCCCCGCTTCACCGTCGGCACGACGAGGACGTTCTATTAGAAACGGCCTCACTGCCGCGGTTGCGGTCGTTCTTTTCGACTGGTACAACAGCCACTCTCACCGTCGAAAATAACTTTCGACTCCAGGAATATCACGATTACGCTGATCTTCTTGGGAAACAATGACGTGGGCACATGATGAAACGCGAATTATAAATATAACAAGTTTTTACAGAGCTGACCACGGAAAGTTTCGGCCAGGGGGGGCTCTAAAGGGAAAGCAACTGCGACTTTTCAGGGCTATTTCAGGCCAAAACGCTTCTGCACCTCAAGCGGGGCATCGTCGTAGTGGGAAAATTCCATGGTGAAGGTTCCCCGCCCCTTGCTGGCGCTGCGCAATTCGGTCATGTAGCCGAACATCTCGACCAGAGGCACCCTGGCCCGGATCACCTCGATGTCGCCACGGGACAGCATGCCGTCGACCCGGCCGCGCATCTGCTGCAGCGAACCGAACACCTTGCCGGCATATTCGGAGGGGACCGTCAATTCGAGACTCATGACCGGCTCCAGCAGCAGCGGCTTCGCTTCGCGGGCGGCCATCACCATGCCGCGCTGGGCGGCGGCCCGCAGCCCAACCGCGGTGGTCACTCCCGCAACAAAGGGGGCCGCCGCCACCTCGACCACCAGGTCGGTGAGAGGATAGCCGGCCACTGCGCCCCCGGCGCAGACCGCCTCCAGGCTCTGGAGCAGCAACTGGCGGAAATCCGCCGGCAGCGGGGACACCGCCTCATCCGGGAAAACCAGCCGCAGCCCTTCGCCGCGCGCCAGCGGCGTCAGTCGCAGCAGCACCTCGCCCTGCTGAACCTTGCCGTCGACCTCGCGATGAAAGAGCTCGTGCCGTTCGGCGGCCCGGCCAAGGGTTTCGCGATACACCACCTGGGGACGACCGGTCTTGACCTCGACGCCGAAATCCCTGGCCAGCCGGGCGGCAATCACCTCCAGATGCAGCTCGCCCATGCCGACCAGGATGGTCTGCCCGGTGTCCTCATCCTCCCTGACCCGGAAGGTCGGATCTTCCCACTGCAGTTTCTCCAGCGCCGGCAGCAGCTTGTCCCGGTCATCCACCCCCTTCGGCTCGACCGCCAGCGAGACGACCGGCTCGGGACAGGACAGCCCGGCCAGCAGCAGCTGATGATCGCTGCGGCAGAGGGTATCCCCGGTCAGCACGCTTTTAAGGCCGGCTACGGCAACGATATCTCCCGCTTCCGCCTGGTCGAGACGCTCCCGGCGATGGGCATGCATGCGAAACAGCCGGGCGACTTTTTCATGGCAGCCGCGGTTGCTGATCCAGACCGCATCACCGGCCTTGAGCGTACCGGAATAGATCCTCAGGTAGGTGAGTTTGCGGCCCTCATCGGATAGCACCTTGAAGGCCAGGGCGCACAGCGGGGCCTTCGGATCACTCGCCAGCGGCTCTTCGAGCTCGGGCTGCTGCGGATGCCGGGCCAGCGCCGGCGACACGTCGAGAGGAGAGGGGAGAAAATGCCCGACCGCATCGAGCAGAGGCTGGATGCCCTTGTTGCGCAGCGCCGAGCCGAGCAGCACCGGAAACAGGCGGCATTCGAGCGTACCCCGCCGCAGGGCCGCCAGCAGTCGCGACGCCTCCACCGCGCGACCCTCGAGGAAATCGGCCAGAATGCTGTCATCAAAATCAGCCGCGATTTCCAGCAGCGCCTCCCTGGCGGCGGCCACCTCGTCGGCCAATTCCGGCGGAATGCCGTCGACGTGCACGGTGCCCCCCTGGTCGGATTCATCGAACAGCAGGGCCTGGCCGGAGACCAGGTCGACCACCCCGGAGAAGCTTCCCTCCTGGCCGATCGGCAATTGCAGCAGCACCGGCCTGGCCTTGAGACGCTGGCTCATCTGCTCGAGCACGGCACGATGATCGGCGCCGATGCGGTCCATCTTGTTGATCAGGCAGATGCGCGGCACCCGGTAGCGGCCGGCCTGACGCCAGACCGATTCACTCTGCGGCTGCACCCCCTCGACGGCACTGAAAATGGCCACCGCGCCATCGAGCACCCGCAGCGAGCGCTCGACCTCGATGGTGAAATCGATGTGCCCCGGGGTGTCGATCAGGTTGATCCACAACTGCTTCCAGCGGCAGCTGGTGCTGGTGGCGGTGATGGTGATGCCGCGCTCCTGTTCCTGGTCCATCCAGTCCATGGTGGCGGACCCGTCATGCACCTCGCCCATCTTGTGGATTTCACCGCAGTAATAGAGAATCCGCTCGGAGACCGTGGTCTTGCCGGCATCGATATGGGAAATAATCCCGATATTGCGAACCGTCTGCTGCTCCAGTCCCATACGTCACCCCTGGAAATTGTAATGAACTCCGCAATTAGTATACCCCCTGCATCGAGCCAGGCAAGAGGGGGGGGAGAAGAGTCGCCTCAGGAGGGGTCGAGCTGAAAAACCAGGCGCTGCCCGTCGTAGGCCAGTTCGGTGCCGGCCGGCATCAAGGAGGCATGCCGGGAATAATCAACATCGTGGCTGAGATGGGTGAGTATGGTTTGCCGGGCACCGATCCTCTCGGCAAAAGCCAGGGCCTCGGAGATGCTCAGGTGGCTGGCGTGGGGCCGAAAACGCAGCCCGTCGATCACCAGGATGTCGATGCCGGCGAGGGCGCTCAGGGTCGTTTCGGGAATGGAACTGCAGTCGGTGAGGTAGGCAAAGGGGCCGATACGGTAGCCGAACGAGCGGCCGGGACCGTGCAGCAGGGGCAGTGGCGTGATTTCGAGCCCGAACAGGGTGAAAACATCGGAAACCGGCTGCGGCTGCAGCCGGGGCCGGTAGCCCGGCTCGTCGCCGTCGTCGAAGATATAGGCGAACACCCGGCGCAATACGTCGAGATCCTCGCGGGAACCGTAAATGGGGATCGCCTCGCCGGAGGCCAGGTTGAAAGGGCGCAGGTCATCGATGCCGTTGACGTGATCGGCGTGGGTGTGGGTGTACAGCACGGCATCAATGCGGCTGATCTGTTCGCGCAGGGACTGCTGCCGCAAATCGGTGGAGGTATCGACCAGGATATTGCGGCCGGCAAACGAAATCAGGATACTGCAGCGGGTCCTCTGGTTCTGCGGTGTCCGCGAGGAGCAGACGGGACAGGAACAGGCCGGGACCGGCACTCCGGTGCTGGTCCCCGAGCCGAGGATGGTCACGGTGACCCGTTGCCCACTCATGCCTTGAACGCGCCGACCTCTTCGCCCAGGGCCGCGGTCTGGAGGGTGAGTACATCCACAATCTGATCAAGCTCGGCGGCCCGCAGCGAGTTGTTTTCGGCGACGGCGCGCAGGCTGGAAACCGCGTCGAGCACCTGGCGGGTTCTCCCGGTCTGCTGCCGGGTCGCTTCGTCGATACGCTCGATCATAAGGCTGATATTTTCCATACTGGCATTGATCTGACGGCTGCCCTTGGCCTGCTCGGAGGTACTCAGCTTGCCGTGCGAGGCAATCGAGCGCATCGCTTCGGCGGCCTGGGCCAGCTGCTGGGTTCCAGCCGTCTGCTGCCTGATCGCCGCGGAAATCTGTCCGAGCATCGAAGCGATCTGGTTGATCGAACTGGTGATCTGCTGGCTGCCGCGGGCCTGCTCCTGGGTGGCGCGGACGATGCTGCGAACCTGCTCCGTCGACTTCAGGGTGCTGTTGCGGATTTTTTCCAGCGCATCGCCAGCCACCCGGGAACGGGAGACTTCCTGGTGGACCCGTTCACTGCTGGTATCCATGACGGTCACCGCCTCCTGGACCCCAGTCTGCAAACTGCCGATTATCCCGGCAATCTCCCGGGTCGAAACCGCCGTCCGTTCGGCCAGTTCGCGGATCTCGTCGGCCACCACGGCGAAGCCCTTGCCGTGCTCCCCGGCCTGGGCGGCAATGATGGCCGCGTTCAGGGCCAGCAGGCTGGTCTGGTCGGCCACATCGTCGATCACGTTGAGAATCTTGCCGATGGCGCTGGACTGCCGCCCGAGGTCACGAATCACCTTGCTGGCACCATCGACCATTTCACGGATCTCGCCGATCCCCTTGATCGTCTCATCCACCGCCTCCTTGCCCTTCTGGGAATCGGTGGCAGCCGCTTCGGAAAGGCCGCTGGTGGTTTCGGCATTCTCCTCGATTTCCTTGATGGCGGCATCCATCTGGGTGATGGACGAAGCGGTCACCTCGGTGGAAGACGCCAGGATCTCGATATTTTCCATAATCTGCTGCCCCGACACCGACATCTCGTTGATCGAGCTGGAAACCTCGTCCACGGTGGCAAACAGGTTCTCCATCTGGTCGGCGATCTCCTCGATGGTCGATCCGAGCTCGAGGGTCGCCGAGGAACTTTCATCGACCGCGCCGACCAGGGTACTGGTACTTTCCGCGATGCCGCCCAGGGTCTGTTCGATCCCCTGGATGGCCGAATGGGACTCCTCGATGGAGCGGGACTGGTGATTGACACCTTCATTGACCTGGCTCGACGACACCCGGATCTTTTTAGCCGCCCCCCCCAGGTCTTCGCGGACGACCTGGATCCGGCGCACCATTTCCTGCAACCGCTCAAGAAACCGGTTGAAGCTCTGCGCCAGCTCGCCGACCTCGTCCTTTGACTCGACTTTCAGGCGACTGGTCAGATCCCCCTCGCCTTCGGCGATTTCCTTGAGGTTGCTAACCACCGCCGCCAGTGGCCGCACCACGCTGCGGGAGATGGCGACTCCGACCAGAATCGCCAGGGTACCGACACCGACCAGGATGGCGATAAACAGGTCCCGCATCTGCTTGCGCGAGGCGACCAGCTCCGAACGATCCAGGGCCATCAGCATCCCCTCGCCTTGGTTATTGAGGGAAAAGTGATACAGGTTGAACGGGGTGTCGCCCAGCTTGGCGCTCCAGCTCTGGCGCCCGGCATAATCCTCGGTTTTCAGCGCCCTCAGCTCGGGAACCGACGCGGAAATCAGGCCGGTCCGGCTGTAAAAGGCGATTTGAGAACCGGCAATCGCCTGGATTTTTTTCGCATAGTCATCATCCAGAAAGACGGCACCGACCAGATACCCGATGGCCTTGTTGTGGAACCGAATCGGCGAAACCGCTACAATTGCGGCCTGACCGGCAATGCTTTCGATGCCGCTGGCCTCATCGCCGGCCATAGCGGCCTGGACCACAGGATGGGTCTTGAGCGCGCCGGGAACAAAGCCCTGATGCTCCTTGTGGATACTGCTGCGCAGCAGCCCTCCATCGGCGCTGAGCACCTGGACCAGATCAAAATGGAACACCTTCTGGGTTTTCTCGATAACGGTTCCGATATCAAGCATTTCCTCAGTCGAGCTGGCAAAATAGATGGAATTGACCAGATCGGGAGCCTGACTGGTCAGGCGGATATAGTTGGTCGCTTCTTTTTCCGAGTAGTCGATGGTCTTGCGCACAAAGCCGGCCAGCTCGTCTGCCCGCAAATCCATGGTTCGATCAAGCTGACCTTCAACGGAGGTGGACAGGATCAGCAAGGCAATCGCCAGCGGCAGCACCGAAAGACCGATCAGGGCCAGCAGGATTTTCCAACGCAGACTCAGTGAGGTAAACATCGCAACACACCCTCTTACGGCTAAAGGCACAGTAAAAAATCGCCTTCCGGCAATCCGCTTCTCTTACATAAAAACCATTAAATCAGCCATTTGCAGCAAAATAACACTTTTTAACCACAGCAGGCAACCGTTAATCCCCAAAACCGGGAGGTGTCAACAAATTGCCTCCGGCCGAACCCCTCTCCTGCTAAGCAAGAAATGTTCCGCAGCGACCCGCTCCGCCACCGTCCGTCATTGGCCGGCGGACTGCCTGGCATGAAACAGCAGCAGCCGCACCCTAATCGCCCGGTGCGGCTGCTGTACATGGAACAACGGCCAATACGGTAAACCGCCGGAACCGGCCGGTCAGATCGGCCGCCGGCTCTTGCCTGGCTTGTATTCACCGTCAAAAGGAAGCATCTCGATGGTCAGCCCTTCGACAAAAGTGCCCTTTTCCACGATCACCGGTTGCGGATTGTCGCCTCCGAGACGACCGTAAGGCTCGCCCGGGCGCGGCATATCCCAGGCATGGATGCGCGCCCCCAGGTAATAGGTTCCGGCGCCGGGAAGATAAAGAATGAAGTCGCCGTTCTCATCCGAAAGGGTCGAGGCAAAATCAGGCAGTCGGCGCATTTCCGGGTCGACATAGGCGGTAGCGAACCCACCAGGTACCGGGTTGCCCGAGACATCCACCAGTTTTCCGCGGACGCCGGTGCCGGTCTGACTTTCGACTACCTCCTTCTTGAAGAACATCGGCGCCTTGATGACGACCAGCGGCATATCGACCACGGCCAGCTTGCCGGGCACCACCGTGGTCACGACCCGCTGGTGTTCAGAATAATAATCGCCGGGCGACAGGGGCCCCATGGCCTTGCCGCTCAGGCGCTTGCGGGCTACCACATAGTACGTCCCGGCAGGAACATCTAGACTGTAGCTGCCATCACTGCCGGTGGGGAGGGAGATGAACATCGACGGCCCAAGCAGATTGGAAATGGCATCCGGGTAGATGTTGACATACGCCCCGGCCAGTGGCGCCCCACCTGTCTTGATAAACACCTTGCCGACAATCCCGGTCTTGCCCCCCTGCTCGACATAATTTGCGACTCGCCGTTCCGACGAAATCTGGTCGGCACGGGGGATGCATCCCGTTGCCAGCAGGGTCAGCGCCAGCATGCCACAGAGCATGGAATAAAGTTGCCTCATCATCGCCTCCTCCTTCATGGTTCAACATGTCTTATTACCGCATCTTAACGACTTTTCAACAAATGTCAAAAGTCTCATTGAAATACAGTCGCAGCCCGGTAGACTTTTTAATCATGAAAGCTTTCGCAGTGCAAGCTGCCCCTCGCATCGTCGCAACGGCAGGCCTCCTGCTGACAAAGTTTTGACACCTTGATCAACCGTACTGGCGCTTCACCTGAAAACGCCGGCCATTGCGAGCCGACGCCCCGACACCGCACAGCCGACCAGCAAAGGATTCTTAAATGGAAATCAAAATCGCCAGCGGTGCGCCGCTGGAAAAGAAAACCCCCTGCCTGATCCTTGGTGTCTTCGAAGGCAAACCCAAAACCCCTCTGCTCAAGGATCTCGACCGCCACCTCGGCGGATCGCTGTCCCGGGCCTTTCGCGACAAGGAATTCAGCGGCAAACAAAGGGAAAAGCTGCTGCTGCATCCGTCCTCCGCCCTGGCCGCCGAACGGATTTTACTGATCGGCCTGGGCAAGGAAAAAGGCGCCGGCGCCGAACGGATTCGCCAGGCCCTGGGAGCGGCCACCGGCTTTCTGCAGGAACGCAGCCTGTCGAACTTCGCCGTAGATCTCGCCTCACTGGCCGTTCGCAACCTGACCCTGGAGGCGCTCACCCAGCACGTGGTCGAAGCCATACTGCTGGCCGGCTACCGTTTCCTGCGCTACCGCACCGAAAACCCTGATGAGCTCCCAGTTGCCCTGAGCAAACTGGCCATACTGGTCGCTAAAAAAAACCAGGTCAAAGAAGCTGGGCATGGGGCGACGATCGCCCAGGCGATCTGCCGGGGGGTCTACCTCGCCCGCGACTTGGTCAACGAACCCGGCAATGCCAAATCGCCTGACTTTCTCGCCCGCCAGGCCCGCTCCATCGCCGACGAAACCGGGATGAAGTGCACCATTCTTGAAAAACCGGACCTGGAAAAGGAGCAGATGGGCGCCTTGCTCGGGGTAGCCCAGGGGAGCATCCGCGAACCACGCCTGATCATCCTCGAATATCACGGCGACAACAATCATTCGCGGCCGATCGCGCTGGTCGGCAAAGGGGTGGTGTTCGACGCCGGCGGCATCTCCCTCAAGCCGGCGGAAAAAATGGACGAGATGAAAATGGACATGGCCGGCGGCGCCGCCGTGCTGGGGACCCTGCTGTCCGCCGCGCTGCTCAGCCTGCCGGTCAACCTGGTCGGGATCATCCCGGCGGTTGAAAACATGCCTTCGGGAAGCGCCATCCGTCCCGGTGACATCCTGACCTCGAAAGCCGGCAAAACCATTGAAATCATCAACACCGACGCCGAAGGCCGCCTGATCCTGGCCGATGCCCTCAGCTATGCCAAGCGATTTGATCCCCGGGTGGTCATCGACCTGGCAACCCTGACCGGCGCCTGCATCATTGCCCTGGGACACCATGCCACCGCCATTCTGGGCAACCACGAAGGCCTGATCCGACAGCTGCTCAAGGCAGGCGAACAGTCGGGTGAACGTCTCTGGCAGCTGCCGCTGTGGGACGACTACGCCACACAGCTCAAAAGCGAGGTGGCCGACCTCAAGAACGTCGGTGGCCGGCCGGCCGGAACCATCACCGCTGCCGCCTTCCTGCAAAAGTTCGCCGGCGATTTCACCTGGGCCCATCTCGACATTGCCGGCACCGCATGGGAAGACAAAGGGCGCCCCTACATCCCCAAGGGCGCCAGCGGCACCGGGGTTCGGCTGCTGGTGCAATATCTCCGATAACCGTGCGCTTGACATATGGTTGGGCCATGCTAACCATACTGAGGAGCTCTTAACAGGAGGAAAAACGTGCTTATTTATTGTGCGTGGTGCGGCAACTACCAGGGATCCACACCGGCCAGGGGGCACCAGATCCGACCGAACATCTGCGAGATTGACACCTCGACCATCTGTCCACCCTGCCTGGAAAAGTTTATTCAGAGCAGCTCAACCACGCCAGTGGCCCTGGCGGCTGCCCTGCCGGCAGAACCCTCCAGGCCGGATAGCTGACCGGCGCTTTATCAGGCAAACCTCTTCAGGAGATTAAGCTAATTATTTTTCTGCCATAAGATTGCTTTTATCCAATGTCCCGGTAAACTTCAAAACGTTTGCATGGTTTCGCCTACCGGAATCCAGCGGAGCACTAATGTCAACTGCATCAAATTAAAGCAATGGGGAGAATGAAAAATGCAACAGGGTAAAGTGAAATGGTTCAGTGATGCCAAGGGGTTCGGATTTATTGAACAGGACGGGGGACCGGATATTTTCGTTCATTTTTCAGCGATTGAAATGGATGGATTCAAGACTCTCGCCGAAGGGGAGCAGGTCGCCTTCAATATCCTCGAAGGCCCAAGGGGACCGCAGGCCCAGAACGTCAGCAAAGCCTGACATCTGCTGCCGACAGGGAAACTGAGTCAAAAATTGCCTGCGCCCCGGAAAACTTACCCTAAAAAAAGATAATAATCAGTTGCCACACTCAAACTTATATGCTAACGTTTCGTCCAGTTCCGGAAACGCAGGTTCGCCCAACAAGCGATGAACCGTTCAAGCCCGAGGGCTGAGCGGTTTTTTGTGTGAATAAAGCACTCCGGGACTTTCATTTCAACACCGGATGACCCGGAGAACACAAAAGGAGCACAAGAAAAATGGCACAAGGTACTGTCAAGTGGTTTAACGATGCTAAAGGTTTCGGTTTCATTCAGCAGGACAACGGCCCCGATGTCTTTGCCCACTTCTCGGCCATCTCTGGCGATGGGTTCAAATCCCTGGCCGAAGGCGAGCGGGTTCAGTTTGACGTAATTGATGGCCAGAAAGGCCCCCAGGCCGCCAACATCGTCAAGATTTAATCAGGCATCCGCAACACGCAAAAAAACTCCGCAATTCCATTGCGGAGTTTTTTTATGTCCAGCGACCCCTATCCCCCTGTTTTACCTTTCATTTCCAGACCACTGACGGGTCCGGCTTTGGTCTTGACAGAAAGCCCGGGTATTGCTAACGTACGTTGTTTGGAGAGCCGCAGAACAACCTGCCAATCCAGCAAAACAACCGGGGGGTGGGGACCATGAAAGTACTTGTTTCTGACAAGTTTTCTGTGGAAGGGCTCAAAGTTTTCGAGAATGCCAAGGGTATTTCTCTCAAGTACCGCCCGGGCATGACCGAAGACGAGCTGCTCAACGCAGTCACCGATATCGACGCACTGGTGGTCCGCGGCGGCACCCAAGTTACCGAAAAGGTATTCCAGGCGGCGCCAAGGCTCAAGGTGGTCGGACGGGCCGGTATCGGTGTCGAAAATATGGACCTGGCGGCGGCCAACGCCAAGGGAGTGGTCGTCATGAACACCCCCTTCGGCAGCACCAGCACCATGGCCGAATACACCATCGCCCTGCTGCTGGCACTGGCTCGCCAGATCCCCCAGGCCTACGCCGCCACCAAGGCCGGCGAATGGGACAGCTACCGCTACCTCGGCATCGATATCGCCGGCCGCACCCTGGGGATTATCGGGGCCGGCAAAATCGGCCGCATGGTGGTTGAACGGGCCCTGGCCCTGCGTATGCGGGTCCTGGTGCACGACCCCTACCTGGCCGAAGAGCTGGCCCGACAGCTCGGAGCAGAACTGGTCGAACTGGATGAACTCCTCTCCCGCTCGGACTTCATCAGTCTGCATGTACCGCTGAACCTCGAAACCGAAGGAATCATCGGCGAAGACGCCTTGAGCAA
>NZ_JBFHGD010000010.1:0-31888 GCF_041583255.1 Trichloromonas sp.
AATTTGAGTGAATCGGGTATCACCCAGACGAGTCGCAGGTTGGTTGATAAGACGGCAGGGGATGAATTGCTTGGTAGGCAAGTTGACATGATTATTAAGGCGTTAGGGTTGTGCAATGTGTAGCTCTGACCCCTCTAGGTCCTACTCTAGGTCCTAGACTTTTGGTGGTCGCATACATCCGGCAAGGGAAATGAACCGAATTTACTCCATCTCACCACGCCCCCTCCGCACAGGATGTGCCCCGGAGCCATTCAACCTGTTCGTGAGCGGGGGAATGGTTGGCCCTAACCGATCGAACCGCCAGAAGAAAGGAACGTATCTGCATCCGAAGATGCGGGTACCGGAGGCAGCATCGAGATCCCAATTGAAATAAGGATTATCGACGCTGGACCGGAGACCCGAACTGCCAAAACGAAAAGCCCCACTTCCTGTACTAGGAGTGGGGCTAAACTTTTGAAATCTATTAGAAAGAAATGATCAGGCCGAGAGGGTTTGAACTTTCGACCCTCGTACTCCCGAACCCGGCGTACTAAGAGAGACGGTGTGGTGACCAAAGATCGAGTTACTGGAGGCAGTGCTCCACAGGGCGCGGTGATTCAGGCAGGTCGGATTCGCCAAGAGCCTCACGCAGGTCGCTTTCGATGGTGAGGCTCAGCGCCGAAAGGGGCAGGTCGTTGGGAAACAGGCCGAACGGTTGTTCGAGTTCGTCGCCTAAAGCGTCGAGCCCGAAGAAGGTGTAGGAGATAATGCCGACGACAAAGGGGGTCATGAAGCCGAGGCTGTCAACGAGGCCAAAGGGGAGAAGAAAGCAGTAGAGATAAGCCGTGCGGTGCAGGAGCACCGTGTAGGAAAAAGGGATAGGGGTGTTCTTGATCCGCTCGCAACCGCCGAGGATATCTCCCAGGCTGTTGAGGTTTTGGTCGAGGCTGGCGGCGAAGTAGGCAAGGGTGCGCTTCTCTTCGAGGCAGCGGCGCAAGTCGTGACCCAGATTCTCCAGGAGGAATTTGGGTTTGTTGCGGGCTCGATCTGCAGCCATCCATTCATCGGCCGGCAGCAAGGGGGCCAGGTCGCTATTGGGGCAGGAATCCCTGAGATGATGCCGCAGGGCGTGGGTGAAGGCGATAACCCTGTAGACCATCTGTCTCTTCAGGGGCGAAGGACTGCTGGGTGTATTGTCGGTGTCGATGAAGGTCAGAACCTGGCGACACAGATTGCGACTGGTGATAACCAGCTGCCCCCAGAGTTTGCGCCCCTCCCAGTAGCGGTCGTAACTGGCGCTGTTGCGAAAACCGAGAAAAATGGCCAGGGCGATGCCGATAAGGCTGAAGGGGACGGGAGTCATGGTGATTTTGAGCCGGAAGAGGGTGCCGTGGGTCAGGGTTACCGCAAGGGCCAGCAGTATGGTGACCAGAAGCTTGGTTTTAATGTGCTGGAGAATGGATCCGCGGTATGTGAAAAACAGGCGCAGCCCGGAGGGGCGTTGGCAAACGATCATGTGGGTCATCCTTGGGGGAGGTTCAGCCCGCTTCCGGGTAAAGGAGGGGGCTGGGAAAGTATGCCAGTAGTTGTACTCCTGCCTTCAAGGCGGGGCAAGCGTTTATTGGCGATCGGTCTGAATAGATAACTGTTGAGCCCTTTTGTCCCTCTACGCGTCAATTCTCAGCAGGGGAACCCTTTAACCCCACCCGTTGAAATGGATGCGAAGAAAAATAGGGGTCAGGTCTTGCGATGATGCATTTGCGACTCTCGTCTCCGAACCATGCGGCTCACGGTGGAGTAGTGTACACCGAGGGCTGCAGCAATATCCTTCAAAGAGTATCCCCATTCAATATGAGCCTGGAAGGCGGCTTTTTCCCTCATCCCTTTTCCTTTCTGGCCGGAAACGAGTTCCTCCAGGGATGGACGGTGCAGCAGACGCTCTCGCCGGGGTATTTCCCTGGAAGGGATTTTTTCCGCTTGCCGTAGCCGGCAACGTCCTCCGGCCCAGGTAATTCTTCAGGGTTGTAGGGACCTTTCATCTGAGCTCTCCTTAGAGGGAAGGTGTTCCCGCAGTTGCTGAGCTACCTGCAGGGCATGGGCAAAAGATTGAGGGCAAACGAGGCTCACCCCGGCGCCGGAGTTCCCCCAAAGGATGACGCCGACCATGCAGCCGCCATCCAGGAAGACTCCCTCGATCTGCGACAGGCTTAGGCCGATGGCTGACTCCACGCTCTGGGGCGTGTCCTGGGGTTCCACGTAGCCGACGAAGCCGTCCTTCTCGGGATCGGGATCACCGCGACAGGTGGAGCGCAGGGCAAGAAGTTGATTGGTGACGACGATGCGGATAGCTGGTGGCAGGCGGGCGAGACGGGGATCGGTGGTGCTGGTGATTTTGAGCATGTGGCCTCCTTAGTGTAGTGGCGATCATCACTAAGGAAGTAATATCTGCTTGATTGTTGAGTTGTTACGGCAGGGGGAGCAAGGGGAGTCAAACACCGCTTAAGCCAGCGAGCCGCGTGCCGGGCCTTTTCTTTGAGTCGGTCGGTTTATGTTTACCGGGCAAATCCTAAAAAAGATGAACCCGTGATCGATCTGCTGCAGAAAATATCCGAAAAACATCCGCTCTACGGCTTTAGCAAGCTCTTTGATCTTATCCGTCGGCGCGGACACAGATGGAACCACAAGCGTGTGCATCGCGTTTATTGCCATCTAAAAATGAACTTCCGCCGCAAAGGCAAAAAGCGGCTACCGAACCGCAACCCGGAACCCTTGTCGGTTCCTGCTCAGATCAACCAGTGCTGGTCGATCGATTTTATGAGCGATGCTCTTTGGTGCGGGCGCCGGTTTCGAACTTTTAACGTTTTGGATGACTTCAATCGCGAAGCACTGGCGATTGATATCGATTTAAACCTGCCCGCCGAGCGTGTTATCCGCACCCTGGAGCGGATAGTTGCCTGGCGAGGTTATCCGGAAAAGCTGCGCATGGATAACGGACCAGAATTTATTTCCCTGAAGCTGGCCACCTGGGCTGAAGAGAACCATGTCGAACTTGAATTCATCAAGCCCGGAAAGCCGACACAGAATTCATTTGTCGAACGCTTCAACCGAACCTATCGAGAAGAGATTCTGGATTTCTATGTTTTTCACAAGTTGTCAGAGGTTCGAGAAATCACTGACAACGGGATTATCGAATATAACGAAATCAGGCCCCACGACTCACTGGGCAAATTGACCCCGAAAGAATATTTAGCGGCGAAACAGCAGGCGGAGAACTCTACTTTTCCCTGGCCCTAAAAGAGGGTGCTTTACACATTCCTCAGGCATAATTTACTCATCGCTGAATCCGGTTGGACCATTTTGCCTCGGTTGACAGCCAAATTTATCGTCACAATAGAGACTTGAGTTTTTCCTTGTCAGAATCTCCTATTTTAGTTTTCTTGTTTTCCGGCTTGTCATACCGAATTCGCTTCTGCTATTCTCCCATCTCATGGATATTCGAATCGCGATTAAAAAAAGTCCCCTGTTTGCCGGCGTGACCGACGCCGACCTGGAGCATCTCTGCCGGATCGGCAAGATGCGTGAGTCGGCCAGGGGGGAGTTGCTTTTTTCCGAAGGGGAAGTGGCTGAGGGCTTTTACATTGTCGCTGCCGGCAAGGTGAAGGTCTACAAGCTTTCCCCGGAAGGGAAGGAGCGGATTCTACACATCGTTCATCCCGGCGGCACTTTTGCCGAGGCGGCGATTTTCGGCAACGGGATGTATCCGGCCTATGCCCAGCCCCTTGAGGCCTCGCGCCTGGTCTTCTTTCCGAAGCGGGAGTTTCTTTCGCTGCTGCACGAGCATTCGCAGATGGCCATCAATATGATTGCCGGTCTGTCCCGGTTTCTGCGCCAGTTTGCCACCCAGATCGAAGAGTTGACCTTTAAGGATGTCCCGGCGCGCCTGGCCCGCTACCTGCTGGATTTGGCCGGTGACGAAGCCGACCGGATCGAGCTGCCGATATCGAAGTCGCAGCTCGCCTCCAATCTCGGTACCGTCAGCGAGACCCTGTCCCGTACCTTTCGCAAGCTGGCCGATGACGAGATCATCGAGGTGCGCGGCAAGGTGATCGATTTTCTCGATCGGGATCGCCTGGAAGACCTCTCGTTCAGCTTTAAAGAATAGCCAGCAACTGCTTGTGAATTCGACTAAAAAGGCCTCTGCTATGCAGGGGCCTTTTTCTTTGCTGAATTGATTTCAGTCAAGGCCCGCTGCGATTTTCTTCGCTATCCTTTCGTCAACATATTTTACAACGAGGTATTTATGCGACGGAAACTTGCGCTGGTGTGGCAATGCAATTTGTTTCGTACCCTGTTGCTTTTGCTCTTCTCACTGCTGACCAATTGCGCGCAGCAGCCGGCGGCGACGGTTCTTTCGGCCGGTCTCGAAAGCACGCCGCTAGCGACGGTCGATTCGGCGGTATTTGCCATCAGCCCGGCAGGAGCCCAAATCGCCCGGACGATGGCCGGCCTGAAGGTGACCGATGGCGTTACGGGAGAGCAGCTCTGGCTGGATGCGAGAACTCCGCTGGCGCTGGCCTGGAGCGCCGATGGGCGGCAGCTGGCCGCCGCTTTTGCCGAAGGGGCAGGGCAGGTGCGCCTGGTGCTCTACTCGCCGCAGCGCAGGGCTCAGCAGGAGCAGGTGATTGACGGCGCCGTGCGCGGCCTGAGGTTTGCTAGTGACGGCCAGGTTGTCGCGGTTGTCGATGTGGTTCGCGCTTACCGCTTTGGTGAGCACCGCGAGGTCCGGCTGGTTCGCTGGGATGGCAAGTCGGCTCCGGCGGTTGTCGCGCTCGGTGCCGCCACGGTGGAACCGGTCAGCCTGGCCCGCTTTGGTTCCATCCTTGCGCGCTCGCAATGGGTCGATTTTTCACCCTGGGGGGACGAGATCCACTTTGCGCGTCTGCATGACCCGCCGGCTGCGGATCCTTATTGCGAACTGGTGGCCCGCCACCTTGAGTCGGGAAGCGAGCGGGTTCTGGCGCGGGTGAACGTATCGTCCATCGGCGGACGTTTCTTTGGCAATGGCGACCAGCTGGTTTACGACGACGGCGAAGGGGCGCTGCGGGAGCTGGACCTGTGGAGCGGGCAATCGCGGCCGTTGGCTTTTAAGAGCGATGCCGCCGGCATTATCGCGGCGCGGTCTCGATTCGTCTGGACCGGCGGTGCCCTCTTTGAGGACGGCCGCGAGCTGTTGCGCCTGGCGCAGGTTGAGGCCGCAGCCTTTGCCGCTGACGGCAGTTTTTACTTTATCCGAAACGACAGGCTGCAGCGGTTGTCCGGGCTTGTTTTTGCTGATGCGGTTGCTGTCTCCGATCCGCTTTTGCGCTTGCGAAACTGGCGGGCGGCGGGTCTGATTTCGCCGCAGGAATTTGAAAAACAGAAGAGAAGGGTGGCTCCATGACGCAACGAATGCTGTTTTCGATATTAGCGCTGATCCTGTTTCCGTCGCTGGCGTCCGCCCAGGCGGCCGACGATGCCTGTGTTGCCTGCCACCGTGACCGCACCCCCGGTGCCGTGGCCCAGTGGCAGGCCAGTGGTCATGCCGCAGCGGGCATCGGCTGTGCCGATTGTCACGGCAATGACCATGAGCGGATCGAACAGGGCGCGGCAAAGGTTGACGCCGATGTCTGCGGGGCCTGCCATGAGCAGGCGCTGCGCGAGCATGCCGCCAGCCGGCACGGCATCGGTCTTCATTCCGGCTGGGGGTGTACCCGCAACCAGGCTCAAGCCGATCCCGAGGCCTGCGGCTTCTGTCATCAGGAGCAGAGCACCCTGCCGGTTTCGACGGTGCATTGCGCCCGCTTTCTCAAGCAGACCGACGAGATGCGCGAGGTCGGCTGCAACCGCTGCCACCAGGTGCAGAATTCCTGCGCCTCCTGTCACACCAATCACCAGACCGACCTGGCCATCGTGCGCGATCCCGGCGTCTGCGCCAGCTGTCACATGGGGCCGGATCATCCGCAATGGGAGATGTGGCAGACCTCGGTGCATGGCACGCTGTATCAGTCTTCCGGCGACGCCTTTGCGCCGACCTGCCAGCGCTGCCACATGCCATCCGGCACCCACAACGTTTCCGGCGGTTTGACCGCAACTCCCGGCGGCATGCTCTATCCCGAGGCGCAGCGCGGGCAGAGCCGCAAGCAGATGGTGACAGTCTGCGCCGAGTGCCATGCCCCGGCGTTCGCGCGGGCCGAACTTGCGCGTGCGGATGCGGTGCGCACCCAGGGGCGGGAGCTGCTCAAGGAGGCCGAGGCGATCATCCACGACCTGGCCGACCGCAACCTGCTCGAACCGATGCCGGAAGACCGTCCGCCGCATCCGCTGGCGGGGAACCAGCTGGTCACCGGTCCGCAGATGCTTTACGAGGACATTTCCCATGTCGAGCGGCTCTTTTTCAAGATGAAGAAATTCGATTATGCCAAAATGGTCAAGGGCACCTTTCACCAGAATCCCGCCTATGCCCACTGGTATGGCAACGCCGAGCTGAAGATGGACCTGGTGGATATCCGCAGCGAGGCCAGCCGCCTGCGACAGCGCGGGGCGGCAACGGTCCAGACAAACGCTGAGGATGATCCGCTGGCGGCGGCTGAGGGCGAATTGCTGATCCTGAAAAAGAAATTTGAGCGCGGGGCGCTGGATGAGGCGGCTTACTCTGAGCAGAAGGGCCTGATTTTGGAACGGGTGCGCTGATCTGTTTTTTAATCTGGGACAGGTGTATAATGAAAAACATGACTGAGACGAATAGAACGCCCTCCCCATTGACCCGCGCAGAACTCAAGGACCTCGGTGTGCTGGCCCGGTTCACCTCGGTTTACTGCCGGGTTCATCACGCGGGGGAAAAGGCTCCGCTGGGCGAGGACGAAGCCGGTTCGGCCGGGCCCGGCTTGAAGAACTATCCGTTGTGCGCTGAGTGCAGGGAGTTTTTATCCTACGCCATCAGTCGTCGGCTGCGCTGTCCGCTCGAGCCCAAGCCGGTGTGCAAGCATTGCGACGTGCACTGCTATCGACCGGGGCACCGGGAAAAGGTGCGGCAGATCATGCGTTTTTCGGGTAAATACCTGATTATGCGCGGGCGTCTCGATCTGCTCTGGCATTATTTCTTCTGATTTTGCCCAAAGCTTGATCCCGGTCAAAGATGATGATGGGGAAATCGGTTAGATTGGCACCATGCAGAACACGGAATTTACCGATAACCCCATATACAGGAGCAATATCATGATCAGAGAAATTGTGAAAATCGACGAAGACAAGTGCAACGGCTGCGGTGACTGCGTTCCCGGCTGCGCTGAGGGCGCGATCCAGATCATCAACGGCAAGGCGAAGCTGCTTGCCGACAACCTCTGCGACGGCCTCGGGGCCTGCCTCGGCCACTGCCCGATGGATGCCATCACCATCGAGAAGCGTGCGGCCGATGAGTTCGATGAAGCCGCGGTCGAACAGCACCTCGGCAAGGCCCATGCGCCGGCTGCAGCGGCGCCGGGGCACGGCGGCTGCCCTTCGGCCCAGGTCCGCAGCTTCGAAGCGCCGAAGCCGGCCCATCACGGCCACGGCGGCGGTTGCCCTTCGGCGCGGACGATGAGCTTTGACCATAAGCCCGAGGCCGCAGCAGAAGCGACCGGCACCCGCCAGTCGCAGCTGCGCCAGTGGCCGGTGCAGATGCATCTGGTGCCGCCGACCGCCCCCTTTCTCGATGATGCCGACCTGCTGCTGGCGGCCGACTGCGCCCCCTTTGCCTATGCCGATTTCCACAAGGACTTTCTCAAGGACAAGGCCCTGCTGATCGGTTGTCCCAAGCTTGATGACGGCCAGGCGTACCTGCAGAAACTGACCGCCATGCTGCAGGGCAGAAGCGTCCGCAGCCTGACCGTGATTCACATGGAGGTTCCCTGCTGCTCCGGCCTGGTGGCCATCGCCCGCCAGGCGCTGGCGGCCAGCGGCAAGGATATCCCCTTCGAGACGGTCTGCATCGGCATTCAGGGTTCCCGCAAGTAGGTAATCAGGTAAGTATGTAAGCGGAATGCGGACGGGTCGGGACATTTGTTCCGACCCGTTTTTCTTCATGTTTCTTGACAGTTGGATGCTGCCATTCTATATTTTGACCGGTTGAGATTCAGCTGAAAATAACGGCTTGTGGTTGATTGTGCGTCTGATTCACCGGGCCCGATTCAGAGAGAGGAAATGAATATGGCTACCGAACAGGTCAGGGGCCTGAAGAAAGGCCTGGTCCAGATATATACCGGCAACGGCAAGGGCAAGACCACGGCATCGCTGGGGTTGGCCTTTCGCGCGGCCGGCCACGATTTCAGGGTTTATGTCATGCAGTTCATGAAGGGGCAGACGGTGTACGGCGAACTCGAAGCCGCACGGCGCCTGGGGTCAAACATCACCATCGAACAGGTGGGCCGCAAGGCTTTCGTTGCCCGCGAACCCGACCCGCAAGACCTCGAAATGGCTCGGGAGGCTTTTGCGCGGGCCAGGGCCCTGGTTACCTCGGGCGATTACGACCTGGTGGTGCTCGACGAGATGAACTGTGTCGTCGATTACGGGCTGATCCCCCTCGAAGAGGTGAAAATGCTGATTCGCGACAAGGCTCTCCATACCGAACTGGTGATGACCGGTCGCAACGTCCATCCCGATATCATCGAGATGGCCGACCTGGTCACCGAAATGCGCGAGATCAAGCACTATTACAATGCCGGTCAAGCAGCCCGCAGGGGGATCGAGTCGTAGCCGGATGCCTCACTGCAGCACGATTGCCGCCGGCCTTTCGTAGCAAATAGCCGTTGACAGTCGACTGTCAAATTGGTATAAATCTCAGCCTCAGAAGGGCGTTTAGCTCAGCGGGAGAGCACTGCCTTCACACGGCAGGGGTCACTGGTTCAATCCCAGTAACGCCCACCATAAAAATCAAAGGGTTAGGCCGTTTCGGCCTAACCCTTTTTTTGTGGTTCAATCCGTTAAGATACCGGTCTGTGTCGATCCGGCTTGCTCAGCACAGCATCCCTTCGGGCAATTGCCCCCGTCGCTCCCTGCCTTCGTGCGTGGTCCTTCCTTTCCTGCGGGTCTGGTCGCGCCCCACGACGACCCACCCACCGGTCCGTTTGAAGAACATCACCTGGCCTGAGCCGAGCATTTCATCCAGAACTTTTGGAAAAACTCTCTGCTCGCTGCCGTTTTTCGTGACCACTGGAATCATCATGATGTGCCTCCGTTGGTGGTGGTTAATGGTTGACATTGTAACAGATTTTCTTCTGTCAACCGCAGTGGGGGTGGCAAATCCTTGCCAGACAGAGTATTCTTTAGTCTCATCTGTCTTTCTCATGTAAATCCGGACCAGGAGATCAGCCATGCCAGAGTTGGCGAAGCTCATTCGTCCCGACCGCTTTGATGCGGTTCTATTCGACCTTGACGGCGTTTTGACCTCAACGGCCGCCATCCATTCGACCTGCTGGAAAGCAATGTTCGATGATTTTTTGCAGCGACGGGCCGACGAGACCGGTTCGCCGTTTGTCCCTTTCGATATCGACAGGGACTACAAGTCTTTTGTCGACGGCAAGCTGCGTTACGACGGGGTTCGCGGTTTCTTGCTTTCACGCGGCATCGAACTTCCCAATGGATCGCCTGCCGATGGCGCTCATCTCGTGACGGTCTGCGGACTAGGCAACCGGAAGGATGCGATGGTCAAAGAGCGGCTTGACAAGGGGGGGATCGAGGTCTTTGCCGGCAGCATCACCGTGGTCAAGTGGCTGCTTGACCAGGGCATTCGCACGGCGGTCGTTTCGGCCAGCAAGAATTGCAAGCAGGTGCTTGAATCGGTCGGGATTCGCGACCTGTTCGAGTACGTGGTCGACGGGGAGGTGGCCGAACAGCTGCACCTCGCCGGCAAGCCGGCGCCGGACACCTTCATCAAGGCGGCCGAGTTGCTGGGGGTCGATCCCTCACGTGCCGTCGTCGTCGAGGACGCCATCTCGGGGGTGCAGGCCGGTCGCGCCGGAGGCTTTGCGCTGGTGATTGGCGTTGATCGGCACGGTGACGCCGATGGGTTGCTGCGCCATGGCGCCGACCTGGTGGTGGCCGACCTGGGTGACCTGGTGGCTTGAACTGAAGCTTCTGTTATTTTCGTCGGGGTGAATTTTTTATGATCAGACACGAAACACTGAACCCGCCTCCGCATATTTACCCGGTCGAAGGCTGGAAAATCATCGAGCGCAGTTTTTACCCGCGGTTCCAGGCCCAGACCGAGACCATTTTTTCCATCGGCAACGGCTACCTGGGGCTGCGCGGCAACTTTGAAGAAGGGGCCCCGCTGGTTCAGTCCGGAACCTTCGTCAACGGCTTTCACGAAACCTGGCCGATCATTTACGGGGAGCAGGCGTTCGGTTTCGCCAAAACCGGGCAGACCATGCTTAACCTCCCTGAAGGCAAGCTGATCCACTTGTATGTCGACGATGAGCTCTTTTCGCTGGCAACGGCCAAGCTGCTGCTCTTTGAGCGCACCCTCGACATGAAGGCCGGCACGCTCGATCGCGAGGTGCTCTGGGAAACCCCCCTGGGCAAGCAGGTTCTGATCGAATCGCGGCGCCTGGTTTCCTACGAATACCGGCACCTGGCGGCGATTTCATACCAGGTGACGGTGCTCAACGCCGATGCGTCAGTGGTGATCTCGTCGCAGATTCGCGGCAACCAGACCAACCAGGTCAGTCATGGCGACCCCCGCCAGGGGCCCGGTTTTCATGAACGGGTGCTGCTGCCGGAGTCCCATTATGTTGCCGACAACCGCGTGCTGCTCGGCTACCGGACCCGCAGCAGCGGGATGACTCTCGGCTGCGGGATGGAGCATATTGTCGATACGCTGTGCCCGTACACCCTGCAGATCGAGTGCGGCGAAGATCGCGGCGAGGTGATCGTCTCTGTCGATGCGTTGGCGAAAAAACCGATCCAGCTGGTGAAATATTTTTCCTATCACACCTCGGCCGAAGCGACCCCGGATGAGTTGTGCAGTCGTGTCGAACGAACCCTGGGAAGGGCAGTGCAGCAGGGATTTCCCAAGCTGCTGGAGGGGCAGCGCCGGTTCATGGACCAGTTCTGGGACCGCTGCGACGTGCAGGTCAAGGGGCTGGCTTCCGACTCCCCCCGTCCGCGTGGGGAAATTCAGCAGGCCCTGCGCTGGAACCTGTTTCAGATTCTCCAGGCCAGCGGCCGGGCCGAGGGGACGGGGATTCCGGCCAAGGGGCTCACCGGCCAGACCTACCAGGGGCATTATTTCTGGGATACCGAGATTTACGTGCTGCCCTTTCTCATCTATACGGCGCCGCGGGTTGCCCGCAACCTGCTGCTCTTTCGCCACAGCATGCTCGAACAGGCCCGGCAGCGGGCCCGAGAGGTGAATCAGAAAGGCGCCCTGTTCCCCTGGCGAACCATCAACGGCGAAGAGGCCTCGGCCTATTATGCCGCCGGAACCGCCCAGTACCATATCAACGCCGATATCATGTACGCGCTGAAGAAGTACGTGGAGGTCACCGGCGACAATTCCCTGCTCTATAACGAGGGGGCCGAAATGCTGGTCGAAACCGCCCGCCTGTGGGCCGACCTCGGGTTCTATTCGGAGCGCAACGGCGGCAAGTTCTGCATCCACGGGGTGACCGGGCCCGACGAATACACCACGGTCGTCAACAACAACACCTACACCAACCTGATGGCGCGGATGAACCTGAAGTTTGCCGCCGAAACCGTCGCCACCATGCGGGACGCTTTTCCCGACCATTACGAGCCCCTGGCCTACCGCACCGGCCTGCGGCCTGAAGAAATCGACGAATGGCGGCAGGCTGCCGACCTTATGTATATCCCCTTCGACGAGCGCCTCGGCATTCATCCGCAGGACGATAATTTTCTCGACCGTGAAGTCTGGGACCTGAAACAAACCCCCAGAGACAAATTCCCCCTGCTGCTCTATCACCATCCGCTGGTTATCTACCGGCACCAGGTGATCAAGCAGGCAGACATCGTGCTGGCCATGTTTCTGCTCGGCAACGAGTTTTCAGAAGAGCAGAAAAAACGCAACTTCAATTATTACGATCCATTGACCACGGGGGATTCGTCGCTGTCGGCCTGCATCCAGAGCATCATCGCCGCCGAGGTCGGGCAGATGGAACAGGCGGTCAAATATTCGCGCTACGCCGTGCTGATGGACCTGGCGGATATCGGCGGCAATGTCAAGGACGGCTGCCATATCGCCTCGATGGGCGGAACCTGGATGACCGCGGTCTACGGATTCGGCGGGATGAGGGACTACGGCGGCAAGCTCAGCTTCGACCCCCGCCTGCCTGATCGGGTGCAGTCGCTCCGGTTCGCCCTGGAAATCCGCGGCCAGGAACTCGAAGTGGTGGTCAACAGGGACGAAGCCGTTTACCTGCTCCGCAAAGGGAAAGAGCTGACGATTACCCACCAGGGGAAAGAGGTGAAACTTGTACAGGGAGAGGCTGTTGCTTTGAAGGTAAGGCTCTCAAAAAGCTGAGTTTTAAAAATTGAGAACAGTCGGGGCTCGCCCTGTCAGTCGTTTTATCAGTGGATAGACGCTGCACCTCCATATAAAAGATCCCCCTGCCTCAATTTTGTAGCAGGGGGATCTTTTTTGGAATCAACACAATAATAAAACACACTATTCGGTTGTATCAACTTGGCTCCTGGTAAGCTGTTTAAGGTTTTCCTGTGCCCTTGCGTAATATATCGGGTTGAGGTCGAGGGCGTGTTGAAGGGCCTCTTTCGCTTCTCTGGTCATGCCTTGAGTCATGTAGATATAGCCCAGGTTGTTATATGCGGCGGGGGGGTCCATGGCGCGTTCGAAAATTACCAGGGCCTTGTTCTCTTGCCCGATTAAGGCATATGCTGTAGCCAGGTTCGTTTGATAAGTTTTATTTTTTGGATCCTTGATCATGGCGATGTGGAAATTTGAAATTGCCTTGGAATATTTTTTTTGGAGCAGAAAGTTGAAACCAAGGTTGTTATATGCCGCCGCATTTTCCGGACGAAGGCCTATGACGGTAAGGTAAAGCATTTCGGCGAGGGGTTCCTTGCCCAAAATGTCATAGGTGATGGCCAATTCGGTCATGACTTCAACATTTGATGAATCAGAGAGATTGGCTTTCTTGAAGGTTTCCAGGGCATTTGCAGTGGCTCCCTGGTTTCTTTGCAGACGCCCCTGGCCGAGAAGAGCAGGGATATTATTCGACTCTTTCGATAAAACAAAAGAGTAAATATCCTCTGCCTGCCTGGGGTGGCCTTCTAGTTCCATCGTTTTTGCCAGGTCTATGTAGGCAGGTAACTCTTCCGGGGCTTTTTTTACCGAAAGCAGAAAATGAATTTTAGCCAGGGGCAGATTCCCTTGCGCAAGATGAACCTTGCCTTTATCACGCAGTTCCTCCGAGGAGAGATTTTTTAGCTGGTCTTCAGTATTAGCGCTGTTGTCAGTTGCAGGTGCCCTGTCGATAGCTGTTGCATCAAAGGAGCTGCGCTTAACGACGCTGGTGGTGCAGGAGCAGAGCAGGGCAGGGAGGATCACCAAGATCAAAAGACATCGAAGAAAGAAGGTCCAGCTCACAGTGAAGGTTCTTGTTGTCATTGAATATCTCCTGAAGACGATCATTGCCCGGACAAGGTCGGAAGCAGCACCTTCGCAATTCGGATGGCGGCCGGCCCGACAAGCACGACAAACATCGCGGGGAAAATAAAGCAAACAAGGGGGAAAACCAGCTTGACCGGGGTTTTGGCGGCTCTCTCTTCGGCGAGTTGGCGCCGCTTGGTGCGCATCGAATCGGCATGTACCCGGAGCGTTCTGGCAAGGCTGGTTCCCAGCTTGTTGGTTTGGATTAAAATGGTGATCAGGTTGGCAATTTCAGGCACCCCGGTTCGGATGGCCATGTTTTTAAGGCTTTCGTCCCGGGGAATCCCGGCTCGAACTTCGAGGTTGGTCAGGTAGTATTCATCGCTCAGGTCCTTGCAGAGCGATCTTATCTCATTTCCTACTCGTTTGAAAATCATGTCCAGGCCCAAGCCGGCTTCGACGCACACCACCATCAGGTCCAGCGCATCGGGGAAGGCCCTGGTGATCCGCATCTGCCTTTTCTGAAGCAATTGCAGCAGTATGATATTCGGAATAAAAAAACCAAGGAATGCAAGGATCAGGCAGATGTTAAAGGCTTTGATGTTGATGGAGTAAAACATCGCGTTCAGCAGGTAGCCTGCCGGGAGAATGAGGCCACAGAAGACCTTGGCGGCCAGGTAGTTTCTGTACGCCTGCTTCGAGCGGAAACCTGCCTGAAGTAGTTTGTGGCGAAGTTTTTTCCTTGCCCCTTCTTCGCCGGGAGCCGCGATTTTATGCAGGGGGTTCGCCACCTTTGCCATAAACCCAAGTGATTCGTTTTGAAACAGCGCCGGAAGAGCACTGCTGCCCATGGTCTCTTTGTTCAGTAGCTTTGAAAGCCTCGGTGCGAGAACATCTTTACGCAGAAAGATGCCCGCGATGGCCACTGCGAAAGACGAAACGGCGAGGAAGGTTAAAATCAATATGGTGGCATAGTCTGATTCAGAGAAAAACCTGTACCAATAGCTCAAAATGGCTTCCATAGACCCACTCCTATAATTCGACAGCTACGATTTTTTTCATGACGAGCGCACCGAAAATCATGCCGATGCTGGCTGCAACAATCATGATCATTCCCATTTGTTCTGACCAGAGCAGCGATATGTACTCGTAATTGGTCAGATACAGGTACAGCCCCATCGTGATAGGGAGCAGCAGTAAGATAATTGCCGAGAGGCGGCCTTCGGCGGTCAGTGTATTGACCAGGCGGTGAAATTTAACCCTTTCCCGGATGAGGGTGCTGATATTGTCGAGAATTTCGGCGATGTTTCCGCCCGTTTCCTTCTGGATCTGGATGGTGATGGCAAAAAATCTCAGGTCGCGGCTTGGTATCCGGGTGCACAGATGTTCAAGCGCTTCGTTGAATGAAAGGCCGAGATTTATTTCATCAACGGTAACGGCAAATTCCGTTTTCAGCGGGTCGTCCATCTCTTTGGCCACCATTTCAAAGCCCCCGGTCAGGGCATGGCCTGACCTCAAGGCTCGTGCCAGAAAGTCGAGCGCTTCGGGAAATTGTTCCTGGAATTGTGCCAGCACCCGCGCCTGTCTGTGCCTCAGGTAAAGGGAAGGCAGAACCAGGAGAAAGAGGCCGATAGCGATCGGCGCTTCGGGCTGGTTCATGTAGATTTGGGCGGCACAGGCCCCCATGGCGGCCAAGGCCAGGCTGACGAAAATGAAAGTGGAGGCGTTGAGCGCAATTCCGGCCCTGATCAGCATCCGGTCGAGGCTGGCGAGGCGGGGAAAGGAATAAGCCAGGCGCTCGAAAAATCCCGCATTCTTGAGCAACTCTCGCTTGTAAATAGAGAAGGTTTCCTTGTTGTAGCCGCCCCCGGCCGACATGTAGAGCAGGCGTTTGCGGATCGTCCGTTTTTTTGCATAACGGCTTTCGGTGACCGCCAGGAACAGCATGCCGATGAGGGATGTGGCAAAAAGAAAGACGGCCCCCAAAAAAAGAACGCGTAACAGGTCCATAAAACCTCCTTATTCGCCGCAGCGCTCCGAAATAAAATAGTCGTAAGGCACTTTGACCCCGGCGATTTCCATCTTTTCGCTGAATTTGGGTCGAATCCCCGTGGCAGTAAAGCGGCCAAGGACTTTGCCGGATGGATCGATCCCCTTTTTTTGAAAAACGAAAATATCCTGCAGGGTGATGATGTCTCCCTCCATGCCGGTGACTTCGCTGACCGAGGTGATCTTGCGGGTTCCGTCTGCCAGTCGTGACACCTGGACGATCAGGTCAAGCGCCGATGACATCATGAAGCGCATGGAATTATTCGGCAGGTTGATGCCGGTCATTAGCATCATCGACTCAAGCCTGGTCAGCGAATCGCGGGGGGAGTTGGCGTGGATCGTTGTCAGTGAACCTTCATGCCCGGTATTCATCGCCTGCAGCATGTCAAAGGCCTCAGCCCCGCGAACCTCGCCGACGATGATCCGGTCGGGGCGCATTCTCAGGCTGTTGCGCACCAGGTCGCGGGGAGTGACTTCCCCGGTTTGCTCGATGTTCGGCGGCCTGGTTTCGAGTCGCACCACGTGGTTCTGCTGCAGCTGCAATTCGGCCGCGTCTTCGATGGTGACGATGCGGTCAGAGTGGGGGATATGGCTCGATAGAACGTTGAGCAGTGTGGTTTTGCCGGCGCCGGTGCCGCCGGATATCAGGATGTTTAATTTGGCTTGAACGCATCCTGCCAGAAATTCGGCAATGTCCCGGGTCAAGGCTTCATTCCGGATAAGATCCTCGGTTTTCAGCGGGTTGACCGCAAATCGGCGTATCGAAAGAATCGGTCCGTCGATTGCCAGCGGCGGGATGATGGCGTTGACGCGCGAACCGTCCGGCAGGCGGGCATCGACCATGGGGGTCGATTCATCGACCCGCCGCCCGACCCGGGAAACAATCCGGTCGATGATATTCATCATGTGGGCGTCGTTCAGAAAGCGACTTTTGGTTTTTTCCAGCAGGCCGAATCGTTCGACATAGATGTTCATATAGGTATTACAGAGTATATCGGAAACGCTTGCGTCCTGCAGAAATGGCTCCAGTGGTCCCAGGCCTTTGATTTCGTTCACTATTTCCAGGATGAACTGCTGTCGCTCGCTTTCGTTCATCAGGGCGTTTTCCCTGGCCAGAAACTGGCTGATCGTCTGGCTGATTTCAGGGATGATTTCTGCAACGTCGAGTTTTTCCAAAACCATCAGGTTCAGTTCTTCAACCAGTTGGCCATGAATTTTTCGCTTCAACTCATAATATTGATCATCCCTTTCCCATTGCGGGTGGTTCAACTCCTTTTCCTGAGCCGGATTTGCGGCCGGAGGGCTGGCCGCGCTCGCCGTTGATTTGTCATTTTTGAACAGTAATTTTTTAAAGGACACAATTCCCTCCTAGACCGTTTTGCCGAAGAGTCCTTTGACGCCCCGGTAGTCAGTTGAATCAGCCGGATGCTGCAGCTTTTGAACAAATTCCTGAATGTTTTTGGCAAGACAGGTTTTGGGCTGGTGCCTGACCAGGGGGACTCCCATGTTTATCGATGAAATTGCGCAGTCAAAATCATTTGGGAAAAGCCAGTAAATACGTTTTTTCAGGGTTTCCTCGATCTCTGAAATGGTGAGGTTTTTGCCCTTGATAAAGCGGGTAACCGCTATTTCCACCTTCTCTGCAGTGACCCCTCTTTTTCTGATCAGGTCGATCAATCTCGAGCAGTTGCGAATGGCGGGAACGGAGAGGTCTGTCAGCACGAACACTTTTTCAGAGGCGTTGAAAACCTCTACCGAGCAACTGTTGATAGACATCGAGGTGCAGTCAACAATGGTGGTGTCGTAATGTTTTCTGATCAGACCCAGAATGGTTTCTATCTGGGCCGCGTTGATGTTCATGGTTTCTTCCGGGTCATGCGGGGCGGGCAGAAAATTTATTCCCGAAGCGTGACGCGTCATGGCTCCCTGAAGAAAGGATGAATCGAGGCGGTGGAAATTACTGCAGAGATCAGAAATGGTCTTTTGTGGAAGAATGTCAAGAAGGGTGGAACTGTCACCTGACTGCAGGCTCATGTCGACCAGGGCTATGCGCCTCTTGTCATTCTCAGCCAGGGCCGCTGCCGTGTTGACGGCAACGACTGTAGCGCCAAGCCCCCCCTTGCTGCTAATAAAACTGTACAGGTGCCCCTGCGCTTTTGAGGGGGCGGCCGGAGCTTTTGCGCGAATCTCTTCAATAGCATTTTTAAAGGATTCTGCCGAAAGGGGAGGGATCAGGTACTCCGATACCCCAGACTTCATCACGGCGACGATGTGTTTCGGGTCCTGTACGGCAGAGATCAGGATGATCGATGTGGCAGGGAAGTTGTCCCTGAGGAGCTGCAGCGTGGAAAATATTTGCCCTGCTTCTCCTTCTCCGGCGATGATCATGATGTCGGGTCCGGGGCTTGTGTCCTCCATGTCAGCTGCCCAGTTGCCCTGAGTCGCTTTTACGTTGGGCAGCGTCCCGGCCTGCTCAATGACCCACCTGGAAAGTGTATCGTCAGAGGTATTTATATGGATCGAAATCTCGGTTGACATCGAACTCCTCGTAGGCAATGAACAGAAACATAGGTGTTTGATCTAATCTACAAGGACCGGTCTTCTGGTGAGGTTTCCAAAGTTGGATCCCCCGGAGCCACCTTTCCCGATATCCAATTCGCAACGTGGTTTGAAATATAGGGATTTTTTTACATAGGGTGCATTGATCTCCTGGCCATTGCTATCGTAGTCCTTTAAATTGAAATGCTTGGTGAAGCTGTTCCAGCGAGCTTCGCCGTTGGCGAATGTTTCGCCCACCTTCGGCCAGTCCTCCATTTGAGTTGGGGCCTTTTTATACTGAGGGTCGGTTTGGTCTGTGATCCAGACTATCTCGACGGTTGCCACGCCATCTACTGGCGGACAATTGCCCACATTTTTATCCTCACCGCAATTCACTACAGGCAATCTAACTGTCCAGGGGATGTTGCCATTAGCATCCAGCCAAGCCTTCCAACAATCTATGATTGTGTCCAAAACCGGTTCGGCTTGCCCCCCGGTGGTGTTCAGTGTTGACGTTTTCACCATTATCGGATCATTTGTGTCTCTTTCACAGGGGTTCTTTTTTCCACCAGTAAAGACGTCCAGAATGTCGCTGGTGTTGGTGCCATGGCAGGTCTTGCTGTCTCCCTCCAGGTCTGTCCAGCCTCCGGTATTAAATCCGCCGGTGCCTTTTCCACTGTTTATCATTCTTCCGGTAGTGCAAGAAGATATGGTCACCCCGTTTATATTTATTTCTTGAATGCTGTAACTGCAAAGAACGATGGGGAGATCTACTTCGAATGGTATGCCGGTGAAACCTAGATAGGCGATGGCCTCGGCCTGGCGGACGAAGCTGTTAAAGCCAAATATTCCTGCAAGAAATGATGTTGCTGGTGTGGCCTCCCTGTGGGTGACGACCCGTACCGCATTGATCAGGGGAGGGTTCCCGTCTGTCCCGTCCATGGCGTAAAGCTCTTCATTTGTGCGCCCGACCAGGTTAACAACCTGGGTCGAATTGCTGGAGGTAAATGCTTTTGTGAGAGGATTCCAGTGGCCTCGTTGCACGTCCTCGTTGTTGTTCTGGGCCCAGGTGATTTCAACCACCAACTGTTCGCTTTTGTTTTGTGCTGCGGTTTCAGCGGCGATACGATTGGAGACCATGTTTACGGCATCACCTGGTTTCAGTGAGCCAGCGCCGTCTGGATCTTCATACAATGCCTGGGCGCCAGCTAGAGCACCGGCGTCAGCGGCGTTTTGCAGCTCTTTTTGAACCACCGCGAGGTGGCCAAAATCAATGGCAAAGGCCGCAAAGCCGACTAAGACAAGAATTAGGATCGCCACAATAACAGCGATTGCTCCACCCTCCTGTTTGAATTTGTAATAGAGTGAGGTAGAGATGTTTATTGAAGTGACCGATCTCGAACTTTTACTCATTCCACCCTCATGGTTGTGCTGGATGCCAGGTTGACAGTTACTGGAAATGCGTCCCCCGTAACCATATTTAATAGGCCAATTATCGGGGGAAGAATCAGGTAATCATGAGCATAGGAAACTGTAACCTTAATGTAGGCCCCTGAGGGAACCGTACTTGGATCTGGAGGGTCAAAGGTTGTAGCTATTGTTCCTGAGCCGATTTTAAATAGAGTCGTATCCAGAACGTCTTTCACTACCCCTTTGAGCTCTGCCTCGGAAGGTTTTAGGGAAGCTGGCTGCCAAAGAGAAGCTACGCGGGCACCCTCTCTGCTTGCACTCGTCACCATGGCCTTGTTATAAAAAGCAATTCCGAAGTCGGTGATCCCGGCCACAATCGCCAGAAGAAGCGGAAAAATGAGAGCGAATTCTAATGCCGCGGCGCCCCTTTCGCCTTTTGAATTCTTATCTTTCCTCATAGCTTTCACCTGTTCTTTCTTGTTCTATTTATGGTTTTGCTCTATTTGCCTGCCTCAACACCGAAATTGAAGACATTCGTCTGTTCAGGTTTTTCCGAAAAGGTCCCGTTGTAGACCCCCATGATTTCTTCGGCAGTGATCCCTTCAATGCCTTCAGGCGATATGGTCCCGTGAGGGTGGTTTTTGTTGATGATCTGCTGGTCCCAGGCGGCCATCTGCGCCTTGCCGAATTCCCGGTCGAGAGTGTAGGCCTCTTCCATGGTGGCACATCCGGCAAGCAAGAAAAGCAGGGCGGCGGTGAATGCAAAATATTTCATGGTTTATTCTCCCTGTTTCGCTATTGGACGGGTTGATAGCCAAAGGAGCCTTCGAGGCCACCTTTTTTATCTTCGAGAGATGAAAATGAAAAGAATGAATGCCGACTCATGCCGGAATGGCTGACCGGGCCACGGTCGCCCTCAAGGCGCCCCTCGAGATAATATTCATAACCGTTGGGAGTTTTCATGTATTCACCAGGAAACTGAATGGACCCTTCTTTTACCGGTTTGACGAGATGCGGCGTGACAGCGATCAGCAGATCGGTTTTTTGTTGCTGGTAACCGGTGCTTCTGAACAGTGAGCCAAGAATCGGGATGTCGCCCAACCCGGGGACCTTCTTGACTTCTTCCCGCAGGCTGTCTTGAAGCAGGCCTGCCAGTGCGAGGGTCTGTCCGTCCTTAAGCTGCACCGTTGTTTCGAGCTTACGTGAAGAGAGGTTAGGTACGACAAAATTGGTCCCCACAATCCCGGCTGGGATCGCGTTTGCTGAAGTGATTTCACTGACACTTGGTGCCACGCGAAGGCTGATCGTCCCGTCACTCAGAACGACTGGGGTAAACCTTAGAGAAACACCGAATTCTTTCCATTCAATGGTGATTTCGTTGTAATCGGAAGCGACGGGGACCGGGAATTCGCCGCCTGCCAGAAAGCTGGCCTCCTGGCCGCTTTGGGTTACCAGGCGAGGCTCTGCGAGAGTGCGAGCCAACCCCTCGTTTTCAAGGAACTTAAGGCCGGCTGTTACGTTGTCGATCCTGGCGAAGAGGTTTGCGTCGTTGCCGGCGAAATTCAATAGAAGGGAGCCCGGATTTTGAATCAGTCCGTTAATGGCGCCTTCAAATGTTCCTGACTGGGTGAGGGCATTCGGGAATTGCGCTGTTACAAAAGCATCTGTAATAGATGTGAGAACCCCCGAGGTTCCAAATGCGCCGGTGAAGTCATTGCCGAGTCCGGCCAGACCGAGAGCGGCCTGCCAGTCTTTTTCCGAAGTTCTCGAGACTTCGGCAAACTTGACTTCGAGCATGACCTGTTGCACGCCCCCAACCTTCAGCAGGTTGGTAATCCCTGCCCCGGAGTGCCCTGTCCCCTGTTGACCCCCTTCGCCCTCAGCCAATTTGGGGAGAAACGTCTGGGTAAGACGGATGACCTGCTCAACAATCTCGGGGCCCGTGACCGTCCCTGAAAGAACAACCCCGGTTTCTGAGGCATAGACCCGGATATCCTGGCTTGGGGGAGGGTAGAGTTCGGAAATCTTCTGTTTGAGCCCGGTAACGTCGAGGAAGACGATGACATCGACGATCTTTGGTTCTTCCCCGTCCTTTTCCCAGAGGATCAGGCTGGTCGAGCCTAGTTTTTTTCCGAACACATAGAAGAGCTTGGGAGAAACGATCTGAACATCGACGATGTCCGGGTTGATGGCCGAAACGCGTTTGAAGCGTGGGGCGACCAGTTGCGACCAGTATTGTCCTGGATCGACCAGTTGCGACCCGCCTACCTTGAGAACGATCTGTTTCTCAGCAGTATCGGAACCCAGCGCCGAGTGAAACGGAATGATGCAGAAAATTACAGCCAGTGCCCATATCAACACTTTGAAAACCCCGCGGTTCTTCATGCTGGCCTCCCAGATGGATTAAAGTCTTTCATCAGAATTGATATTTTTGAATTTAACTTTTTCAGGCTTTGATGACCCTCGAATCACTTCGACAGTATATGTTTCGGGCTTGGGCGCGTAATAAACGCGCTTGGCCGGCCTGGTGACCGCTTTTGCCACCTTGGTTTCGAGTTCTTCTTCGTTTTCAAGGGGGGTTCTCAGCGACAGGTGGATCTCTCCCTTGTTGACCTGCAAAGCGAGAATCTCAGCCTGTTTTGGCTCCAGCTCAAGGGTAACGGTGCGGACAATCTTGGCTTGTCCGTCTTCGGTGAAGGTTTCCTGGGCAATCGCAAGAACCTTGATGTTCTTCAGAATGGTTTTGGAGGTTTTATTGTTCTGGCCATGAGTTTCGATACCGATAATATCAACCGAGGTGTTAGGCAGCACGAAACCGCCCACCCCGGTCACCTCGTCGACGCGGACGGCCATGGCGCGCATCCCCGGTTTGATCAAGGCGACCAGCCCCGCCCCGGAGCCTGGCGCTGCCAGTTCGACTGCAAGAACCGGCTGCCCGGCTGCCAGCTGGGTGACGGCGATGCGGTTTTCAACCAGGGCAACGTCATGAAAGGCGCCCTTGGGCAGGTTGGCCTTGGGCCACTCGGCGAGGGACAGGTTCTCTTTGCTAAGTGGTGTGCCGATGCTGATATCCCTGGATGCGACGACAACCTGGGCCAGGGGCACCGTGTCTTTGACGATGATGTTGGCTTCGCTGTTGCGCGAAGACAGCCATTTGTTTGCAAGCACCACCGCCATCAGGCCAAAGATGATTGCCACTGCAAAAGTTAATAATCCCCCGTATTTTTTCATTTGTTCCTCCAATGGAAGGGTGTGTAATTATGATGAGGCCAGGGGGATTACCAGATGCCCCCTCGCTCTAGATTTCGATAGTCAGAAAATCGCCCCCCAGTTAAGAAATGCGCAGTAGCCGAAGGCGATGGCAGAGGCATAGGGGAATTTTAGTTTTTCACCAGTCGCAACTGGTTGAAATGCTTGTCGTTCTTTGGTTGCCAAGAATGCAAAGATAGCTGCACGCCAGGTGGTAAGACGCTCTGACAGGTTGGGGTCGAAAAGGTAATGAAGAATGGACAGCACACCACCGATCAAGGAGGTATAGAGAAAGACTTGAAAAATGGCGCCTGGCCCGAGCAGTGCCCCAAGGGCGGCCAAGGCTTTAACGTCACCGGCCCCCATGCCGCCCATCAGATAGGGGATTAGAAACAGCAGCAATCCCAGCACCAGCCCCATGGCGGCGAAAAATAAACCGTTGGCGCCGGTGTTGAACCAGTTCAGCCCCAAGCCGACAATAGCGAAGCTCAGCGTCGTGATATTGGGGATTTTTGCCTTGATGGTATCGATTAAACAAATAAGGGTTAAAAATACAGCCGTAACAGCTACGGCAGGATTTGGCCAATTTTGGCAGAAAAAAAGAATGGAGATGGTCATAGAGCTCAAACCTGTGATTAAACGAAAAATGTTTTTACTCATATGACCATCCCCATATTCACTTTATTTACAATTCAATGTATTATTTTGTTAATTCTGTGTTGACTTTACCAAACAAAGACTTCAATCCCCCAGCCATCGTTGTTACAGTGCCAATAATGGCTACGGCAACCAAAGCCACCATGATTCCGTATTCAACTGCCGTTGCACCTTCTTCATCATTCATAAAACGCTTGAGCCCTTCCATCATCTTTTTCATATCTATCTCCTTGTGTTGTAAGAGGCGGACTATCCGCCTTGGTTGGTATTTTGTTTTTATACATCATGTGTAAAGCCGATTATTTAGGGAACTTTTCTACACAATTGGAAAACAAAGTATTCAGATTGCTCCCGAACGCGGCCACGGTCCCAGCTATAACCGCTGCGATTAAACCGGCCATGATTGCGTACTCGACAGCCGTTGCCCCTTCGTCATCTTTTAATAATCCTTGAAATAAATCCCTTATTGATTTCATAAGCACCCCTTATAGTTCCTGATTGTAATTATAGAAAATAATTCTCCCAGGCCCTACTCACCGTCTCTTTGGTAAGCTCCGGAACCTTGTCGTGGTAGCGGCATTCGTCGATGACGTGGTCGATAAGATCCCGAGGTTGGCAGGCGCTGAGTTTCTGGTCGTATTTTATATAGTGATCGATCATGAGGTAGTCGAACATGTCTGTTTTGAATTCGACGCCCTGGTCTTCGCACACCTGTTGGAAGATTCTTTTATAATCTTCCATGGTGGGGTGATCCATTTTGAACTTGTATCGAATACGGCGCAGAAACGCCTCGTCAACAAGGGATTTGGGGTCGTTGTTGGTCGAGAAGATAACCAGCTGGTCAAAAGGTATGTCGAATTTGATTCCGGTGTGCAGCGACAGAAAGTCGATGTGACGCTCGAGATTGATGATCCAGCGGTTGAGCAGGTCGTCGGGGCGCATCCGCTGGCGGCCAAAATCGTCGACGATGAAAAGGCCGTTGTTGGCTTTCATCTGGAGCGGTGCCTGGTAGGTTTTGGAGACGGGATTGAACTGGAGGTCGAGCATGTCGAGAGTCAGTTCGCCGCCGGTGATGACGACCGGTCGTCTGATCTCGATCCAGCGTTGGTCAAGGCCGGTATCTTCGTGTTCCGAAGATGCCACCCTGTGCGTGACGGCATCGAATACGGTGATGATCTGTCCCCCCACGATGACCGCGTGCGGGATGAACACGGATCCCGGGAGCACGTCGGCGACGGTTTCGGCGACGGAGGTTTTGCCGTTGCCCGGCGGTCCGTAGATGAAAATGGGGTGGCCCGAACTGATCGCCGGTCCGATCCGGTTTAGAAAGTCATCGGTCAGGGTGAGGTGTGAAAAAGCGCTGATGACGCTACCTTTATTGACGATGATGTTCTTGATGGTCTGCAGGTTGACCATTTTACGGTAATGGTCGAGCGTGACCGGGGCCGGTCCGATGTATCTGCAGACCTTCAGGCTCTCGGCGGCAGCGGCCTTACCGGTTTCGGTTATGGCGAAGCGGAAGGAGGTTTTGCTGAATTCGTTAGACCCTTTGACTTCGATGAATTTGTCTTTTCGCAACGAATCGATAGTTGCTTCGAGGATGGAGGCGGAAAGCTTCATCTGCCTGGAGAGATCCTGCAGTTTGAATTCGCCGAGAAAGAGGCTGTGCTTCAATGCCAGGTCGGCGAGAAAGGCGGGATCCAGTTCGGTATCCGCGATGGATTTTGGCGGCGCCGGTTTTTTCCCCAGAACTTCCCTGAGTTCACTCTCGGAGATGAATCCCAGTGAAACCAGATTGTGCCCCAGGCGCTGCCCGTAGCTTTTTTGCCGGGCCAACGCTTCATGCAGTTGTACCGGGGTGATGATTCGTTCTTTTAATAGATGTTGTCCCAGTGCAGATACCATAGCTTCTAACCAGAGTAAGAAGGTTTGTTTTATGGCTCAATTATATCTGCAATGAGAAAAATTCAAGGGAGGGTGAAGAGAAAGATTGGAAAATTTTAGTAATGAGAGCTGTTTTCTCGACATTTTATTTATTTTATGAAAGACTGATAAGTAAAATTAGTCAGCATTAACAATATGTTGCGTTTTAATGTTTATTTCACGGATTGTGTACGAAAAAAAATTACACTCATGAGTAACTGTGGTTGCGTTGTGGGCCCGGCCTCCCTGATCCGCTGTGCCGGGAATTGCTTACATTTGCAATCGGAATACGGTAGTATCGTAAGTAATAATATTAGCCAGGCAAGGTGAAATATTGAAGGAAGGGCAGGCCTTAATCGGCCTGCCCTGCAGAATCGATTTGCTGGAAGTGTTTTTGTGTGGTGGGGTTGCTGACTATTCTCTGCTTGAGCCCCGCCCGCTGCCGATGCCCCGTTTGCTGGCGCGGATAAAATCGAGCATCTGGCGGACGTCGTCGGTGACATCGAGGTCGTTTTCGACTTTGGCCAGCGCCTGGGCAAGGGGGAGATCCGAGCGGAATATTGCCTTGAACGCTTCTTTCACGGCGCGGACGCGGCGGACATCGAAGCCGTTTCGCTTGAGCCCGACGGCGTTGATGGCGCGAATCCAGCTGAGGCCGTCGTTGACGCAGAACGGCGGAATGTCTTTGACGGCGCCGGAACCGCCGCGCATCATGGCGAATGGGCCGATGCGGACGAACTGGTGAACCTGGCAGTTGCCCGAGATGATGGCCCGGTCTCCGACCTCGACGTGGCCGGCGAGCAGGGCGCCGTTGACAAGGATCACGTTGTTGCCGATGATGCAGTTGTGGGCGACGTGGCTGTTGACCATGAAGAAATTGTTGCTGCCGACGCGGGTGACCGTGCCGGGGCGGTTGCCGCGATGGATGGTTACCCCTTCGCGGATGATGTTGCCGTCGCCGATTTCGGTCCAGGCTTCTTCGCCCTTGTAGCCGATATCCTGCGGATCGTGGCCGACCACGGCGCCAGGGTAGATCAGGTTGTTGGCACCAAGGCGGGTCCAGCGCCCGACGTGGGCGCCGTGCAGCAGGCGGGTGCCGCTGCCGATGGTGACGTCGGCGTCGATGAAGGCGTGCGGGCCGACCTGGACATCGTCGGCCAGCCGGGCGTCAGGGTGGATATAGGCACTGGGGTGAATTTCAGGCATAATGGTCTCCTCTGATGGATGCGCAGCGCACATAGTGCAACGGCTGAAGGCGTTATTCAAGAAATATTATTACGATCAACAAAGGAGAAAAGGATGCTGATACTTAACCCTGAAACCGAGGCGCAGTCCGTTGAGCGGGCCGCCGAACTGCTCTGCATCGCCGCCCGCACGGCGCCCAAGGGCAAGGGGAAGGATCTGCTGGTAACGGCGGTGGTGAGTGGTGCCGAGATGTCCCGGTTGGCCGAAACCATGCGCAGGATATCGGTGCGTGATGAGGTTGCGTTCTTCGCCCGGGACGCGGGAAATCTCGAGCACGCCAGTGCGCTGGTGCTGATCGGCACGCGCAAGGAGCCGCTGGGGCTGCCCCACTGCGGATACTGCGGCTTTGTCGATTGCGAGGCCATGCTCAAGGCCGGCGGCACCTGCTCGTTTAATGCCGGCGACCTCGGTATCGCCGTCGGTTCGGCGGTCAGCCGGGCCGCCGATCTGCGCCTTGACAACCGGGTCATGTACAGCGCCGGCAAGTCGGCGATCGAGCTGGGACTGCTCGGCGAAGGGGTTATGATCGCCTACGGGATTCCCTTGTCGGTCAGCGGCAAAAGCCCCTTTTTCGACCGGGGCTGAGGCGCTGAACCATGAATAAAAAGAGCGAACTCTTCGATATCGTCGATGAAAACGACAACGTCATCGGCCAGGCCGCGCGCAGCCGTTGCCACGGTGACCCAAGCCTGGTTCACCGGGTGGCCCACGTTCTGGTTTTCAACGGCAGCGGCGAACTGCTGCTGCAGAAGCGGGCGCTGACCAAGGATGTGCAGCCGGGGCGCTGGGATACCAGCGTCGGCGGCCACCTGGATCCGGGAGAAAGCTACCTGGCTGCGGCCTGCCGGGAGATGGCGGAGGAGCTGGGCATCGTCGGCATCCCCCTGACCTTCATGTATCCTTCGCAGATGCGCAACGATTTCGAATCGGAAAACGTGATGACGTACCTGGCCCGCTACGATGGCGAGATCCGGTTCTGCCGGGAAGAGATCGACGCGGTGCGTTTCTGGTCGGCCGGCGAGATCGAGGCCGCGTTGGGCACCGGGGCGCTGACGCCCAACTTCGAGCAGGAATGGGAGTTGTTCAAGCAGTGGAATCGCCGCTACCCCGCGGCGAGCGGCGAGGGGATCGCGTTTTGTGCCGGTGACTCGTTTCCCGATTTGTCCCGGCGTTTGTCTGCCGACGAATGAACCCGTTCAGCTTTTCGGCTGGGCGATGGGCAGGGTGAAGGTGAAGCGGCTGCCGCAATGACCCTTTTGATCCGCCGGGCTGTCGACCCAGATTTCGCCGTTGTGGAGATTGATGATTTCTTTGCAGATGGCCAGCCCCAGGCCGGTCCCTTTTCGGTAGACGGTCGCCGTAGGCAGTTGTTCGTAGCGGTTGAAGAGGATTTTCTGCTGTTCTGCAGGGATGCCGCAACCGGTATCGGTGATGGTGATGCACAGGCATCTTGTCCCGCGGGTTTCAGGGCAGCAGCCTTCAGACTGGACGCTGATGGTGACCTGCCCCCCTTGGGGGGTGAATTTCGCGGCATTGCTGAGCAGGTTGGCAAAGACCCGGGACAGCTGTTTTTCATCGGCCAGAACCTGGGGCGTGCAGGCGGGGATGTCGATTGTCAGGGCCAGGCCGTTTTCGGCGAAGACCGCTGAAAGGGGGTTGATGACCTGGTGCACCAGCGGTCCGAGATTCAGCGGCGAAAGGCTGACTTTCATCTTGCCGGCCTCAAGTTTTGAATAGTCGAGAATGTCGTCGATCAGCTGCAGCAGCTGATCGCAGCCCCCCTGGATGTTTTTCAGGGCGTCCCGCTGCTCTGTGGAGACCTGCCCCAGGATGCCTTCGGCGAGCACGTCGGTGAAGCCGCTGATCCCGGTCAGCGGCGAGCGCATGTCGTGGACCAGCATCGATACCAGGTCGGCCTTGACGTTTTCGATTTCCTTGATTTGCTTGAGGTACTGGGCAACGATTTGAAACCGGTCGCCGATGATGTCGAGTGCGTGTCGCATGCCGTCGGTCAGCCGGCGTTTTCCGCCCTCAAAGAGGGTGATCGAGGCGAGCAGTTCGTTGCCGTCGCGGATCGGTATGGCTTTGATAACCTGGAACTGGGCCGGAGTGGCTTGTTCGGTGACATGTTCCTGGTCGATCAGCACGAAGCGGCACTTGAAGCGGTTGTCTAGATCCAGTCCGGCATCCCGCAGCATCACCTTCTTGGCCTGTTCGACAAACCGGGTCGGAACGGGCTCCGTCAGCTGCAGGCAGAGCAGGTATTTTTCGGTCCCTTCCCTGATCAGGATTCCTGCGGCACTGTAGCGGCAGATGATGGACAGGAAGTTGAAAAGTTCTTTGGCCATCAGGGTAGTGTCGTGGGTCAGGCGGGTCAGCTTGAGGACTTCGTTGGAGATGGTCGATTCGTAGAGCAGGCGATCGAGGATGCCGGTAATCTGGTTGCGGATGTCTTTGCCTTCAGGTTCATTGAGATGCCTGGACGAGGGGGGGGCCTTGGGGGGCCTGGAAGTCAGAAAGCTCTGTACGGCAGCAAGGATCTGGTCGAGATCGGTCGATTTTTCCAGAAAGAAGTCGGCTCCGGCTTTTTCGCCCCAGAAGCGGTCGTTCGGTTCGGACAGGTTGCTCAGCAGGATAATCGGAATATCTTTGGTCAGGGGATCGTTCTTGAGCAGGCGGCACAGGTGATAGCCGTTAAGTTCGGGCATCAGGATGTCGGAAAGGATCAGGTCGGGCGGCGAATGATAAACCGAGGCGATGGCCTGCATGCCGTTTTGCGCCGTCGCTGTTGCATATCCGGATGACTGGAGAAGATCCTGCAGAACGGCGAGCTGGGTCAGGCTGTCATCGACGATCAGGATCAGGTGGGATTCCGTCATTGAAACCTCATTGAGCTTTCTCTCGTCGAAACCGCTGCGCGAAGTAGGGAAAAGATCTTTTAGACAATAATTATTTTTACGCCCGCAGTCAAGTTTAACGCGATGTACGAATTGGCGGCACAGCTTTCAGGCGAAAAGCGGGGGGGTGCTGAAGGTTTGTGCAGGTGCTTCAATGTGATGCGTAAAAAATGATCTGTACTCCTGCATTGCTCGTTTGCGGACGTGGCGGCAAGGTCGCGTCCTGTTGACATTGTGTTGTAAAATCAAATAGTTAAGGATTTTTTTTTAATGTTTTGAATTTGGGCAGAGTATTTGCTCCTTGTTTTCTAGTCTGTTGTGATTGCAGGTGTCAATTCTCTTGCATGGAAAACGGAGAATGATATACTTACCCGCTCATTAACTACGCAGGAAATTTTACCCGGGAGGTATTGAGATGAGAAAAGTTGAAGCCGTTATAAAGCCCTTCAAACTTGACGAGGTCAAAGAGGCCCTGAACGAGATCGGTATCCAGGGCATCACGGTCAGCGAAGTAAAGGGTTTCGGCCGGCAGAAAGGCCATACGGAACTTTACCGGGGTGCTGAATATGTTGTCGATTTTATCCCCAAGATCAAGATGGAAATCATCGTCAGTGATGAAATGGCAACGAAAGTTGTAGAGGTTATTGCCGAGTCGGCCCGTACCGGGAGGATCGGCGACGGCAAGATTTTCGTAACGACCGTGGACGAGGTCGTCCGCATCCGTACAGGCGAGCGCGGCGACGACGCGCTTTGATTTTACGGGTAGTCAATTGAGTTTTGTGCCCCTGTGTGGACAGGGGCTAAATTCTTTTCAAGGAGATATAAGATGACCGCAAGAGAAGTCGTAGTTTTTGCTAAAGAAAACAATTGCCAGATGGTTGACTATAAATTTCTCGACTTCGTCGGGATCTGGCAGCATTTTTCCACCCCCGTGAGCGAGTTCAGCGAAGATACTTTTGAAGAAGGCATCGGTTTCGACGGCTCTTCGATCCGCGGCTGGCAGCCGATTCACAACAGCGACATGCTGCTGATGCCCGATCCCGCTACCGCCAAGGTTGACCCCTTCATCCAGGTGCCGACCCTGAGCATCATCTGCGACATTATCGACCCGATCACCCGTGAAGGTTACACCCGTGACCCCCGCTTCATCGCCAAGAAGGCCGAATCCTATCTGAAGTCGACCGGGATTGCCGATACCGCTTACTTCGGTCCCGAGCCCGAGTTCTTCATTTTCGACGACATCCGCTACGGCTCCAGCGCCAACGAGTCCTTCTACTGCATCGACTCCGTTGAAGGCGCCTGGAACACCGGCCGCGAAGAATTCCCCAACCTGGGTTACAAGCCCCGCCACAAGGAAGGCTACTTCCCTTGCGCTCCGACCGACTCCTTTGTCGACCTGCGCAACGAAATGGTCCAGGTTCTGCAGAGCGTCGGCATGCGCATCGAAGCGTCTCACCACGAAGTGGCTACCGGCGGTCAGAACGAAATCGATATGCGTTTCGACAGCCTGCTGAAGATGGGCGACACCCTGCAGTGGTTCAAGTATATCGTCAAGAACGTCGCGTTCCGCAACGGCAAGAGCGTCACCTTCATGCCGAAGCCGCTGTACGGCGATAACGGCTCCGGTATGCATTGCCATCAGTCCCTCTGGAAAGACGGCACCAACCTCTTCGCCGGCGACGGCTACGGCGGCCTCTCCAAGATGGCCATGTACTACATCGGCGGCATCATGAAGCACGCCAAGGCCCTGTGCGCGTTCACCAACCCCAGCGTCAACTCGTACAAGCGCCTGGTGCCGGGTTATGAAGCCCCGGTCAACCTGGCCTACTCCAACCGTAACCGTTCCGCCTCGATCCGCATCCCGGTGACCAACAATCCCAAGGGCAAGCGCGTTGAGTACCGTACGCCCGACCCGTCGTGCAACGGCTACCTGGCGTTTGCCGCCCAGCTGATGGCCGGCCTCGACGGTATCGAGAACAAGATTGATCCGGGCCAGCCGCTCGACAAGGACATCTACGGCCTTTCCCCCGAGGAACTCAAAGACGTTCCGAACGTCGCCCGCAGCCTCGAGGACGCCCTCAACCACCTGCGTGATGACCACGAGTTCCTGCTCAAAGGCGACGTCTTCACCGAAGACGTCATCGAGAAGTGGATCGAGTACAAGATGGAAGCCGAGGTCAACCCGAACCGTATGCGGCCGACTCCGACCGAGTTCGCCCTGTCCTACGACTGCTGATACAAGCTGTCTGCTCACCAAAAAGCCCCCGGTTCTGCCGGGGGCATTTTTTGTGGGTGATTTACT
>NZ_JBFHGD010000011.1:0-31677 GCF_041583255.1 Trichloromonas sp.
CAATGCCCCGCGGATCGATCCCGTGGTGGGAATAAAACCGCCGGTCTTCCACGGCGATCAGCGCATCGATCACGTGCTGCGGGACCTGGTCCAACTGGACCAGGACGCGATCCTCGTTCTTGCCGGGATAGATGCCTCCGATCAGGGGCGGATCCAGGCGAGCCAAGGCCAGGGGTTGCCCGTCGGCACGCTGGAGCAGGCCGCCGACCTGAGAGCCGGCAAACTCCACCCGCAATCCCATCGCCTCCTGGCGCCCGTCGCCAAAGGTAAAAGGCCGGGTCACCAGCTCAAGGCTCCCCCCACGCCAGCGATAGGTCCCCGGATCGCCGGCGTTTGAGGTTTCGCGATAACCCAGCAGGGTCAGCTCCGCCCGCATTTCCGAAGCGCTCAGCCTCTGCCCCTGGTAGAGTTCAAGCGCCCGTGCGTAGACCTGCGCCGGCAGGGCGAACCGCTTGCCTTCGAACCGCTCGCGCACGGCCAGGTCGAGATAGAACGTTCCTGCCGCGGCCGCCAACAGCAGCAGTATCGCCAGCGCGGAAAAGGTCCATAATTTCCATTTATTTTTACGGCGCCTGGCCATCGTCGTTTATGATCTCCGACAGAATGAGTTCATTGAAAAAAAGCCGTATCACGCCAGCCGGCAAAACCTCTCAACCGGCAAAGAGCTGCAGTGAAACACTTAAAAACATAACATTGGCCCGGTGCACTTATAAAGGGAAAAGGATTCTATCAAACTGCAAAACAGAAAGGGCTGTTATTTGGTTAATCGTAACATGTTAGATCGAAACAGGTGGGTTGCAACATGAATGCATTTTGTGTAAAAAATGACTGTTGTTTGGGCATCCAAAGCGAGAAAACAAAAGGACCTCAATAGCGGTTAAACCATCGAAGTCCTTTATCTTTTCAGTGGTGCCCGGGACGGGGGTCGAACCCGTACAGCCATACGGCCGAGGGATTTTAAGTCCCTTGCGTCTGCCAATTCCGCCACCCGGGCAAAGCAGATGCCATTTTTAGACGATTTTGCCCTATAGTGTCAACGGAAAAGCCCCCTGCATTCAAAAGCGTGACATCATCAAGGAGAATACCATGTCGAACACACTGCAATGCCCCAAGTGCCAGGCGACCATCCAGACCTACCGGAACCCGTTTCCGACGGTGGACATCATCATTCGCCAGGGAAACAGCATCGTGCTGATTGAACGCCGCAACGAGCCGATGGGCTGGGCTCTGCCCGGCGGTTTTGTCGATTACGGAGAGAGCCTGGAAACCGCCGCCGCCCGCGAGGCGCTTGAAGAGACCGGACTTGCCGTACGTAACCTGAAGCAGTTCGGCGCTTATTCAGACCCGCAGCGGGACCCCCGCCAGCACAACATCTCGTTTGTCTTTACCGCCGAGGGCGAAGGGGTCCTCGAGGGGGGGGACGATGCGGCCAGCGCCAGGCTGTTTGCTCTCGACAACCTGCCCTCCCCGCTTTGTTTTGACCATGCCGACATCCTGCGAGACTACATCGATCGCGTCGGCATCTGATTGTCCGGCCGGTCGCCGGTTAGGCGAAAAAAGCCAGTTCCGGCATCTCTTCCAGCAGTTTATGACGGACACAGAGCTGGAAATAGATTTTCAGCCCTTCGAGATGGGCGCTGCCGAGTTCGTAAGACATGCAGTTCCAGTAATCGACCAGCCCTGCCTCCCCCATCCAGCTGCGCTCCTGGGTTTCGGCCGCCAACTGTTGCAGGGAACCAAAGGCCATATCCCTGGAACAGTTGAGCTGCCGCTGCAGCTGCCGCACCAGTTCGTTCTTATCGGCGGCCGCCTGCCGCCGCAAAATCCACAGGGCAAAGACAAAGGGCAGCCCGGTATGCTGCAGCCAGAGTTCGCCGAGATCATAGACGAATTTGGCCCGGCTGTTCTGCGCCGCCCTGAGCGCCCGATCACCGATGAGCAGCGCGCTACCGCCTTTGTCGATAACCGCTTCGACAGAACCGGCGGGCACCTGGCAGCGATAATTGCGCAGACCGTAGAATTCTCTCAATATTACCTGCAGCAGGTTGATGGAGGTCGCCGAATCGCCGGTGAGGGCGATTTCGGCACCTTCGAGCTGTTCGATGGGGCGAGCCGAGAAGAGCAGGACGCTCTTGACCTGGCCACAGGAACTGATCGACAGCTCGGGGAGCAGCAGGTAATCCCGCCAGTTGCGGGCATACTCAAAGGACGAGGAGGGGCTGACATCGATTACGCCCTCCGCCAGCAGGCGGTTGAGTTGCGAGGGGACGCCGCTGACAATGCGCCCGGCAAAGCCGCATTTGGGCAGATAGTGGAAAAACGGGGCGCAGTTGATGTAGGCGATGTGGCCGAGCGAGAGCGTCATTGCTTCTGCATGTCGAGCAGCGGCTCGTCCCCTTCAGGGTCGGGGAGCCCGACAAGGGTGACCCCTTCGGTTTCGAGCAACAGCCCGCTGACCCGCAGGTACTCGGTGACCGAGCGGTTGTAGTCGGCCAGCGAGGCGATCTGGTCGGTACGGGCCCGGGCCAGGTCATCTTCGCCTTCGAGCACGTCGCGGGTGGTGGCCAGCCCGACTTCCTTGCGCTTGAGCAGGGTGCGGAGCTTTTCTTCAGAAAGTTCCCGCCCGCGGCGGGCCACTTCGATCTTCTTGCGGTTCACATCGAGCAGGCGCACCGCGGCCCGGATTTCGTTGCGAACCTCTTCGCGAAACTGCTGCAGGCGGGCCTGCTGCCCCTTGATGCGCAGTTCGGTTTTGCGCAGCTCGTTGCGGGCCTCGCGGTTGCCCAGGGGATAGCTGAGAGAAAGGCCGATGTTCCAGTTGTTCAGATCGTCGCTGCCGATGCTGTCGAGGTCGTCGCCGTAGTCCTCCCCCAACCCCTTGCGGGCATAGCGGGCAGTCAGGTCGACGGCGGGAAGGAGTTGGTTGCGGTTGACGGTACGTTCGATATCGAGCTTTTCGATTTCGCGCTGGCGCTGCTGCAGGTCGGGACGCTTGCTCAGTGCGGCCCGGAAACCGGCATCTTCATCGGCCAGCAGTTCATGGGCCAGCAGCTCGTCATCACCCACCTCGACTCCCTGCGGAAAGTTCAACAAAACCGCCAGTTGATCGAGGGCATCCTGGTAGGCGCGCTGGGCATCGAGCAGTTCCCGCTCACGCTGGGTCAGGCCGACCTCGGCTTCGAGGATCTCGATCGGCGGCAACACCCCGGCGTTAACCCGCGACCGGTTTTCCGCCAGTATCCTCTCGGCCAGGGCCACCGAGGTCTCACGATATTTCAGGTTGTCGCGATAGCGCAGAATATCATAATAACTGTCCCGCACCTGGCTCAGCAGCGCAAAGGCCTGGGCGCGCAAATCCTGCACGGCGACATGCCGGTCCTGCACGGCGAACAGAATCTGCTGTTCGGTAACGGTCTGGCCGAAGCCCTGCAGCAGCGGCTGGACCAGGCTGAGGCTGGCTTCGCTGCGGTAGGCGGGATTGACGAAGGGGCTGGGGTTGGTCGCTGTTCGCGCGCGGTCGTTGGCAAAACCGGCGACCAGTTCGGCCCCGGTCGGCAGCAGCTGGCTGAGCGAGACATCGAAAATGCGGCTCTCGACCTCAACTTCGGCCAGGGTCGTTGCCGTATTGCTGATATCCCTGCTTTCACCTTCCGAGAAACTGGCCAGCGCCCGAGGGTCGTATATGCCATACCCCTTGCGCACCAGGGCTTCACTGGCGCGGGCGTCGTAATCCGACGCCTTCAGGTTCAGGTTGCGCTCGAGGGCAAAGCGTTCGGCCTGCTTTAAATTGACCCGTTCGGCCGCCTCGGACCAGGCTGGCGCCAGCAGGGCCAACATCAACCATAAGGCAATTGATCGTATCATTGGATACCCCGTTTTGATATTGAAGAAGAGCTAATCTACACCCTGAGGCGGGAAAAGACAAGGCCGCAGGAAAGGCTATTCGGCGGGTCCGGCTGCGGCGATCCCGCGCAGGTTCCAGGCGGGGTTGCCGTAACGCTGCCGTACCAGCTCTTCGGCATCACGCCATTCGGCAGCAGTCGGAGCCTGTTCGACCAGCTCGGCGGAGAAGACCGAGGCAAAGCTGGCGATCAGGCAATCTTCGACCTGTTCAACCGTGACCGGATGATCGAGCCAGCGGTTGATCCAGCCGACCTTCTGCGCCAGCGCCCGGCCCCCTTCTTCTGACGAGATCCGGCCAAGGGTATCGAGGGCGCGAAAGAGCCTTTCCGGATCAAGGTCAACGGGAAGCGAGCCGTGCTGAAGAAAAACCTCCCCCTGGCGTTTCTGGGAACTGCCGGCAATCTTACAGCCCTCACAGAGCAGTTCGTAACTGGACGGGGCGGTAAAACAGGCGCTGTGCGTCGTTTCGCTGCCCGGGCCTCCACTGCGCCCGGAGACCAACGTCGCGTCAAGTCCGAGGGTCTCAAGGGTCAGCTGCAAGGCCAGTGAAATGGAACGATAATTATCGAGCACCCGCTCGGAGAAGCCGCTGCCGCGCACGCCGGCAATGACCGAATAGGTCACCTCGGAGGCATGCAGAACCGCCCGGCCGCCGGTCATCCGGCGAACCACGTCAATCCCCTCGGCCCGGCAATACGGCAAGTTGACGACCCTGCCCCCCCGTTGAAAATAGCCGAGGCTGACCGCCGCCGGGTCCCAGCGGTAGAGGCGCAAAACGGGATGCGAACAGCCGGCAGCCACCGAATTGAGCAGGGCCTCGTCGAGCGCCATGTTCAGAGAGCCTGGCAGTGGGCCGGTTCGGACCTGGCGCCAGATAGTCTTCGCCATAGGCATATGCTTTCTTGCCGTACAAACAGCGAAGGCCGGGACATCCCCGGCCTTCGCTGTATTCTTCAGATGATGCAGATCAGAGCACCAGACGCTCAAGGAAGCCGGTATCGAAGTTCCCTTCGATAAAGTCCTTGTTGTCCATGATCTTCTGGTGAAAGGCGATGGTGGTCTTGATCCCCTCGATGATGTACTCGTCGAGGGCCCGGGCCATGCGCTTGATCGCCTCTTCGCGGGTATCGGCATGCACGATCAGCTTGGCGATCATCGAGTCGTAGTGGGGCAGTACGGTGTACTGGTCGTAAACCGCGCTGTCGACCCGCACGCCAAGCCCTCCCGGCGGATGGTAGCCGTTGATCTTGCCCGGTGAAGGGGTGAACTTGAAGGGATGCTCGGCATTGATCCGGCACTCGATGGAGTGGCCGTTGATCTTGACGTCGGACTGCTTGAAGCGCAGCGGCAGACCGGCGGCGCTGCGGATCTGTTCCTTGATGATGTCGATACCGGTGATCATCTCGGTAACCGGGTGCTCGACCTGCACCCGGGTATTCATCTCCATGAAATAGAAATCTCCATTCTGATCCAGGAGAAACTCCATGGTTCCGACGCTGGTATAGCCGACCGATTTGGCCGCCTCCACCGCGCAGTCGCCCATTTTCTGGCGAAGTTCGGGAGTCAGCACCGGACAGGGGGCCTCCTCGATCAGTTTCTGATGGCGTCGCTGAATCGAACAGTCGCGCTCGCCGAGATGGATGACATTACCGTGCTTGTCGGCCATGATCTGGATCTCGACGTGTCGCGGGCGCTCGCAATACTTCTCGATGTAAACATCGGGATTGCCGAACCCTGCCTGGGCTTCGGAACGGGCCGCGGCAAAAGCGTTGGGCAGCGATGCCGGAGAATGCACGATCTTCATGCCGCGACCGCCGCCGCCGGCGGTGGCCTTGATGATCACGGGATAACCGATTTCGCCGGCGATCCGCTTGGCCTCGTCGGTCGTATGGACGCCCTCCTTGGTGCCGGGGAGGATCGGCACGCCGGCCTTGGTGACGGTCTGACGGGCACTGATCTTGTCCCCCATCAGGCGCATGTTCTCGGGCGTCGGACCGATGAAGGTCAGGCCGCAGTTGGCGCAGATCTCGGCAAATTCGGCGTTTTCAGAAAGAAAACCGTAGCCGGGATGGACGGCGTCGGCGTCGGTCACCTCGGCGGCGCTGATGATCGCCTTCATGTTGAGGTAACTTTTGGCGCTCGGAGCCGGGCCGATACAGATGCTTTCATCGGCCAGCTTTACATGCAGCGCCTCGCTGTCGACATCCGAATGCACCGCCACGGTCTTGATGCCGAGTTCCTTGCAGGCACGGATGATGCGCAAGGCGATCTCGCCACGGTTGGCGATGAGTATTTTATGAAACATGGATAACTCCAATGTTTGGTTGAGAGGTCTGAACCTGGCGTTAACGGTTATTTAACCACCAATCACCATTCACTAATCACCGACCTCCGCTCTTAAAGGCGCTCGACAATGAAAAGAGCGTTGCCATATTCGACCGGCTGCGCATTTTCGTGGCAGATCTCGATAATTTTACAACGGAATTCGGCTTCGATCTCGTTCATCAGCTTCATCGCTTCGACGATGCAGAGGATCTGGCCCTTTTCGACCACCGTGCCGACTTCAACGTACGACGGCGATTCCGGCGACGGGGCCCGGTAGAAGGTTCCGACGATAGGCGAGGTAATGGTTTCACCCTTGGCGGTAGCCGGAGCAGCGACTGCAGGTGCGGCGGCAGCGGGCGCGGCGGCAGGAGCGGCCATCTGGGGAGCAGCCATCATCGGCTGGGCCAGATACTGCTGGGGAGCAGCGACCTGAACGAATTCGGTTTCCTTGCCGCGCTTGATAACAATCTTTTCGTCGGCATTTTCCATTTCAAATTCGGTGATGTCGGTATCCGTCACCATCTTGATCAGCGTTTTGAGATCCTTGATATCCATTAGTGTATTGCCTCCTGACGTTATGTTTGCCACCTTGCCGGTGGACTGGATGACCGCATACCGAAAACCGGTCAGACCGGCAGGGTTCGAAATCCCTTGGGGATGCGGGTCAGCCGGCGACAACCGCCGGCGGTCACCAGTACCGTATCCTCGATGCGCACACCTCCAACATCGGGGATATAAATACCGGGCTCAATTGTAAACACCATCCCTTCCCGCGCCTCTTCTTCGGAGCGGGTAGAAACAGCCGGAAATTCATGTACTTCAAGGCCAAGACCATGGCCGGTGCCATGGCCGAAATAATCGCCGAAGCCACGATCGCTTATGAACTGCCGGGCGGCCGCATCAATATCCCTGAGCGCGGCACCGGGGCGTACCCTGTCGATGGCCCGGTCATGCGCCTCAAGGACGACATCGTGCAGTTCACGAAGCCGGGGAGAAATATCACCGACGGCCAGGGTAACGGTTTCGTCGGAATGATACCCATTTAAGCGGCAGCCTAAATCGATGGTCACCAACTCTCCGGCGGCAATGATTTTGCTCGATGCGACCCCGTGAGGCAGCGCCCCGCGAACACCGGAGGCGACAATGAAATCGAAAGCTTTTTCTTCAGCGCCCCGACGCTTAAGGGCAAATTCCAGGGCCAGGGCGACATCCCGTTCCCGCGCACCGGGGCGGATCTCGGCCAGTATTTCTTCAAAACATTCAGCATTTAAAGCAGCTGCCCGCTCGAGAGCATCGATTTCGGATTCGTCCTTCAGGCAGCGCAGGGACTTGATTTCGCGAACCACCGGAACCCATTCGTACGCTGAGCCCTTCGCACTGAGTTCACTGGCGGTGGCAAAGGACAGGGTCTCGGCCTCGAATCCGACTCTGACAGCGCCTTTCTCAGCGAGAAACTCGAGGACCCCGTCGACCTTGACCCGATATTCGCGAATTGTATCTGCCGCCACCTGCTGCCGGGCCTGCGTCGTGTAGCGCGAATCGGTAAGAAAACCGGCTTCCCCGCGGACCACCACCAGGGCTCCGTCGGTGCCGGAGAACCCGGAGAGGTAGCGAATATTCGGCAAATGAAAAAAGACAAACGCATCCAGCGCGCATGCCTTGAGAAGTTCATCTGCCTGAGAGATTCTTTTATTTACCATAACGGCATTTTACGTACAATAATTATTCTTTTAATTTGGCTGAAAATGCCTGCAGCGCCAGGCCGTACCCTAGGGCACCCAGCCCACAAATCTGGCCAACAGCCACAGGGGCGATGTAGGAATGCTGGCGGAAGGCCTCACGGGCGTGAATGTTGGACAGATGAACTTCGATAACCGGGATCGCCACGGCGGAGAGGGCATCGCGCAAGGAAATGCTGGTGTGGGTGAAACCGCCAGGATTTATGATGATGCCATGCACTCCATCCCGTTGGGCCTGGTGAATCCGGTCGATCAGCATCCCCTCATGGTTGGACTGGAAAAATTCCAGAGCAAACCCAAGCGCGCTGCCCTGTTTATCCAGGTCACGGTTGATGTCATCGAGGGTCTGGGCGCCGTAAATCCCGGGTTCGCGGGTTCCGAGCAGGTTCAGGTTGGGTCCGTTAAGCACCAGTATGGTTTTCAGGGGATGGGTCACGCCAGCGCTTCCTTCAGATTGCCGGATTCGCGCAGGAGCAGATAGCGCCCTTTACCGAAATTTCCGTTGGCGTCGATGGTCAGTGCGACAAAATACTCATCGGACAGGATGCGGACGACGACATAAAAACGTTCCGTGCGGATGGAGACCTCTTCCATGGCCCCGGTGTTGAGTATTTCACCGGCTTTTTTTATTTCTTTCAGGATGTTGGAGTACTCAACGGCAACCAGTTGCAGGTCGATCCCGTCGCAGGGCTGAAAATACTGCTCGATGGCAATGCCGTCGTACCCCATGAGCACGGCTCCGATACCGCCACCGGTCTCCTCGACAAGAGCCTGAAGTATATTAGCGAACATGCGCCTCCCTCCTCCTGCTGATGGAATCGAGCCAACCAGCAAAAACCTCGACAATGGATCGACCGACAGGCTCAACCGAGGAAGCCGGCTCAGCCCTAACGGTCTCTGCAGTTAAATTATCCGGTGCTGCCGCATGCTGAGCGGCCCCCGGGATAACCGCCTCAGCTGTCCCGATGGCCTCGACTCCCGCCGCATCCGACCCGGAATCCTGAATCCGCTCCTTCAGGGCGACGAGCTTCTGGCGAAGATCGGCGTTTTGCGGGTCGGCGCGCAACAGATCGCGATAAACCTTGAGTGCCTTCTCCGGGAAACCCTGACGGATATAAATCTCGGCGATGGTTGCCGTCGAAATCGGGTCGCCGGCTTTTTCCGCCGCCCCTTCTTGAGCAGAAGGAGCGGTCGCACTTTCAGGCGCAGCAGGGACCACCGACGACAAAGCGGCTTGTTTCGCAAGCGCCGAAAGCATTTCATTTACTGAATCGTCATCGGGGTTGATGCCGTGTGCCCGATCGAGGAGCTTGCGGGCTTCATCGTGCCCCCCCTGCTCCATTCGGAGCTTAGCCAGCCCCTTGAGTGCCGCGAGGTTCTTCCGATCGAGAATCAGTGCCTTTTCGAATTCGGCGACCGCCTCGTCAATCATGCCCTGCTGAATCAAGGCCCGCCCATAAGCGACGTACCCCCCAGGAAACGCGGGATTTTCCATGATCCCCCGCTTCGCGACATCAACGGCCTCGTCAAGCATCTCCATCTGCCGGTAAGCATCGCTCAAAGGGACGAAGATCGTGGAACATGGATCTTTATCGAGGAGTTCGGTGTATGCTGCGATTTTACCGAGAAGGGAGCCCTGTTCGGAATGATCAGCCATTATTTCACCTGTATTCCAGGAAATTGGGAAAGGATCCGTGCAAAAAGGCTTTCAGGCGAGCGAATGTCGTGAACCGAACAGTCGCCAATGCCGTGATTAAGAACAAAGCGAAGCATCCCGTCCCTGACTTTCTTGTCCCGCCCCATGGCCGCAAGATAATCATCCAGGGAGTGTGCGGGCGGCGACGCGGGAAGACCGAAAGCAGTGATCAGTGTTCGGATGGCAGCGACATCATCTGCCGAGGCGAAGCCAAGCTGAGCTGACAGCTCGGCCGCGATCACCATGCCGATCGCAACCGCTTCACCGTGGCTGACAACGCCGTAACCGGCCAGGGTCTCTACGGCGTGACCGAAGGTGTGCCCATAATTGAGAATAGCCCTTAACGAGCTTTCTTTTTCGTCAATTTCTACAACATTCGCCTTAATTTGGCAAGACCTCTTTACCGCCTGCACCAGGGCATCCGGAGCCAGTTCAAGAAGTTGCTCTTTCTGGCTGGCTAGCCAGCCGAAGAATTCGCGATCCCTGATGACGCCGTACTTGATCACTTCGGCCATGCCGGCGGCGAACTCACGACGGGGCAGCGTACGCAAGGTGGCGACATCGATATGAACGTGGCGGGGCTGGTAAAATGCACCAATCATGTTCTTGCCCAGGGGATGATTGACGGCGGTTTTGCCGCCGACAGAACTGTCCACCTGGGAAAGGAGCGTGGTCGGAACCTGGGCAAAAGGGACACCGCGCAGATACGTGGCGGCGGCAAACCCGGTAATATCGCCGACAACGCCGCCCCCCAGGGCCAGCAGCCCGCAGTACCGATCGAATCCGCCCCGGATCAGGGCATCGTAGATCAGCTCAAGGGTCTGCAGGGTCTTGTACTGCTCGCCATCGGGAATCTCGATAAAAGAGACCTGAAAACCCGAGGACTCCAGGGCCGCGAGCACCGGCTGACGATAAAAGCCGGAGACCGTGGGGTTCGTGACAATCGCGACCCTGCGGGGGAATTTGACATCGATCAGGGCTTCACCGAGTCGATGCATGATTCCGTCGCCGACCCAGATCGGGTAACTCCTGTCGCCCAGGCCGACATCAAGCCGTTCCATCATCTATTCTCTCCAAATCTACTGACGTACCGATTCAAATCAAACGGAGCGAACGTAGCTATTATATCGCTCGAGGCTTTCCCTGATGTCTTCCATCGAATCACCACCGAACTTTTCGAGAACTGCCTCGGCCAGCGTGATCGCCACCACCGCCTCGGCAACGACCGCGGCGGCAGGCACCGCACAGACGTCGGAACGCTCGACAGTCGCCTTGAAAGGGGCCTTGTTCTGCATATCAACCGTTTCGAGCGGTGTGTACAGGGTCGGAATCGGTTTCATCGCGCCGCGGATCACAATAGCCTCGCCGTTGGTCATCCCCCCTTCGAGGCCGCCGGCCCGGTTCGACTTGCGGAAGAACGCGCCATCAGCATAAGCGATCTCGTCATGAACCTGTGATCCCGGCCGGCGGGCGGCGTCGAAACCGGCACCGACTTCGACGCCCTTGAAAGCCTGTATGCTCATCACGGCACCGGCGAGACGTCCATCAAGGCGGCGGTCCCAGTGCACGTAACTGCCAATCCCGGCAGGCGCGCCGAGCACCACGACTTCAACGACGCCGCCAAGGGAATCCCCGGCCTGCTTGGCCTGGTCGATCGCCTCGATCATGCGTTTTTCGGCACCGGCATCAAAGGTGCGACAGGCAGACTGCTCGCTCCGGGCAAAGCGTTCGCGAAAGTCGACATCGTCCCCGCTGGCGGCGATCCCGGCAATCTCAGAGACATAGCCCATGATCTCGATATCGAGGTCGCGAAGAAATTTAATGCAGAGCGCCCCGACGGCGACCCGAACCGCGGTCTCCCTGGCGCTGGAGCGCTCAAGGATGTTGCGGGCATCGTCATGGTGATACTTGATCATCCCGCTCAGGTCGGCATGGCCAGGCCGCGGATGAACGACCGCGATCCCCTCGACCCGATCCTCGGCGCGGGGGGACATTTTCTTGTCCCAGTTTTCCCAGTCCCGGTTATGAATCGACAGGGTCACCGGGGATCCCAAGGTCTTGCCCCAGCGCACACCGGAAAGGAACTGCACCTGGTCCTTTTCAATCTTCATCCGCCCGCCGCGGCCATAGCCGAGCTGCCGCCGGGCCAGATGGCGATTGATGTCATCCGCAGAGATTTCGATATTGGAAGGGAGCCCTTCGACAATCGCGGTCAGGGCCGGGCCGTGAGATTCTCCAGCAGTAAGGTATCTCAGTTTCATGTCATTTACCTGCGACAAAAGTTAAGAAAACAAAAGGACAGGCCATGGCCTGTCCTTAATAATTAGACTGTTCAGGACAAGGTCAATTCACAATACGAGGCGTAACGAATATAAGGAGTTCAGCACGACTTTTTGTAAGATTTTTACTCTTGAAAAGCATCCCTAGATAAGGAATATCTTTAAGATACGGTATTCCGGAATCGCCTTCATTTTCACTCTCAACATAAGCACCACCGATGACAGTCGTTTCTCCATTCATAACGAGTACTTTAGTCTCTGCAGACTTAGTATCAATGGGTGGGTTAGAAGAAGATATCTGAAAATTTGGCGTATCGTTGGTTGCTTTGATTTTCAAAATAATTGAATTATCCGGGTTAATTACTGGCGTTACTTCAAGCGAGAGGAAAGCGTTCTTCCACTCAACATTGGTGCCATTGTCGCTAACCGTTGTATATGGAACCTGAGAGCCTTGTGATATTTTAGCAAGCTCGCCATTGAGAGTCGTTACCCTCGGACGCGAGATGACTTTAGCCGTCCCGTTGATCTCAGAAGCTGCCAATTTGATATCAAGAACGGTACTTTCGAGAGAAGTGCGACCAAAAGTTAAAGCCGAGCCAATACCACCTACACCATCTGACGCGGAAACAACAGGAGGAATGAGGAAGCTCCCCCCCCCAGCGACACTGAAACTGGTGAGTCCGTCATAGGCAGAGTCATTGTTATGCGTAACCCCCCAGGCGATTCCTAAGTCTTTACCCAAGATAGAAGAAGCCTCAACAATCCTCGCCTCAATCATAACCTGCCGTTCAGGGGTATCGAGAATGGTAATCAGTTTTTTAACCGAATCAATAACGCTTGGAATATCCGTAAGAATTATCTGCTTGTTACGGTCGTCGGCAGTGATTTTTCCACGTGCGGACAACAATTCTTTACTGGGCTTCTCAATATTTTTTAAATCCGTATAACTGACCGGAATCACCTCGGTCACGAGATCTTCCAGCTTTTCCTTGTTACGGGCGGCGGTGAATTTCGACTCCTCCATGGCGCGGATCTGATCCTTGGGCAGAATCCGGACCACGTTTCCCTTCTTGAGCATACCAAGATTTCGGGTTTCAAGGATCAGGTCAAGCGCCTGATCCCAGGGCACATCGATGAGCCGCAAGGTAATCGCCCCCTTGACATCATCAGAGACGATAATGTTCAGATCACTGACTTCAGCAATCAACTGAAAGATGTCACGCACATCGGCGTCATCGAAAACGAGGCGGATTTTCTGACCGGTATATACCTGTTCGTTCTCGGTGACGCCAATGGGTTGAGGCATTTCAACAGAAACTTCCGCTGAAGCCTGACGGCTGTAGGCGGAAACCGAACCGCCAACTGCAGGGGTGGCTGCCGCCCCGGAGGTTGCCACCGGTACCGGGAACTGCTCCCGCGAGGCTGCAACAGGCTCGACAAAAGCACCGTCGTCAACAATAAAGAGCAGACGGTTGCCCTGCTCTATAAGCTGGTAGGAGACCTGGCCCTTGAGTTCGACAGCAAACCGGACATCCTGGCGGCTGCCAGTCAGAACCGTGTAGGGCGTCGCCCTGAGCACCGCGCTGGGGAATGATGAAGAGTCAAAGGTCCGGCGCAGGGAGCGGCTGATGGTGGCATCCTTGACACCGAAGCGGACAATGCTTCCGTCAAGGGTCGCCGGAATGACTTCGGCCGGACCGGAAAGATCGATAATCAGCTGAGATTTGCCATTATCTTTTTGAAAATTGACTTCATCAACAGAAACCGTGCCAGCAGCTGATTTTGCAGCGGGTTTTGTTGCACTGGCGGGTGCAGCGCCGCTCCAGTTGACAACCACCGCATTCTGTTGTTCAGAGAGAGCATATGTGGGAAGAATGCCCGAATCAGAATCAAAAACCAGGCGGGTACGATCCTTGTAAGTTCCCACACGCATCTGGCTGAATCCCTGCTGTGCGGCGAAAGTACGCTCCTTGAAGAGAGGCCGCACGTCATAAAGATCAACAACCAGGCGAGCCGGGGAAGCCAGGGTAAAGTAACGATAATTATCTATCTTACCATCAGCATTTAACACCGCCCGACCCGGCTGCATGTCAACCGAATCGAGCAGCTGCGCCGCACCGGCAGCAGGAGAAGCGGCTACGCCCGCGGAACTGCCGCGGGTCGAAGGCGGATCCTGCATTTCGGCAGAAGCGGCCGCCGAGTCAACCGCTTCGGTGAAAACAACGATCAGATCGTTACCCGAGGCGGAAACATTATAGGCCATCTTCTTATCGAGCAGGAACTCGACCCGGCCCAGTTGCCCAGAAGACAAGGATAACGCCGAGACGCGCACCGCCTGAAGCGGCGCAACCTTCATTTCGGTCAGCGGTGCAATTCCGGCCACCGCCATCCCGGGAAAATCAATAACCACCCGGACAGGATCGAAGGAATCATAAACCGTGTAGCGATACCCGACAGGGCTTGCCGTCTGAAGCTTGACGGCGGTTTCTGCGGCCGTCGAGTCGAGCGTCACAGAAAGCAACCGGTTGTTTCCAGGATCAGCGTTCATTGTAGCTGCAGATGCTACCGAAATGTTGGCGGCAGTCAGCAACAGACAAGCAACACCGATGACCGCAACGGTCAGACGCATGCCAGCACGCCACATAAAATTCAGATCCCTCATATTAGTTGGCTCCTTCCCGCTTAGGAAGTTCGATCTTCTGAACACTTTCCCTGACTTCGCCTACAAAATCGTAATATTTCTCCTGAACGGACACCCCCTCAGGGTCAACCCCGACGACTACGCCGTTATTCCGACCGACCTTGACGCCCTTCTTAAGGATATATGATTTCCCCCCTGGAGCGGACACCATCGCCATAGGATCCCCCTTCCCCACAATGACTCCGGTCAACCGCAACTGGCCGAGATCCAGCTGCTGTAAAGGCGTCAAAGGTTCATCCGATAAAAAGGCTGGTTTTCGCTGTTCCAGCAAAACCTTAAAGGGATCCCTGCGGTCAGCAGGATCGTAACGATAGGTCGGAACATCCACCACTTCTACTCCAGCGTTGTCGGCGACTGTACCGGCCTTCGGCATAGGCACTTCAACCTTGTCCTGCTTTTGTGTTTGCGGTGCAGGAGGAGCGACATCTTCCCCACAGCCGGCAAAAAAGACAACCATCCCGAGCAGAAGCAGAAGCAACGATCTATGCATCATTTTCCGCCTCCTTTACGAGTAGGAGTCGCCGAACCTTCAATGAATCTGAAGGTGGTCACGAGACAATCAATCGACAGTACCGTACGGCCATCTGCGTCCTTCGGGTTGCCAAGAGAAAGGTTATTGATATTCACAATACGCGGTAAATTGGCGACGGCATCTGAGAACAGAGCAGCTTCATGATAGGAACCAACAAGCTTCAAATCGACGGGGACTTCAGCATAAAAGCCCTGTGGACGTTCCGCTCCCGGCTTGAATCGAACCACCTCAAGGCCACTCTCTTTTGCCAGAGAGGTAATACTGGTCAGCAGATTAGGGATTTCCTTATCGTTGGGCAGTTCTTTCAGGGCGTCCACAAGAAGTACTTCCATCTTCTCGTATTCCGCCTTGAATTTAGGCAGGTTGTCGGCAATCCGCTGATCCTCCTGAATCTGGGTCTGCAGCGTATTGTTTCTCTTCTCCAGCTCGGCATAATTCTCCTGCAGCGGCACATACAGAAGATAGACGAACAAACCAGCAACCAGCAGCACAAGCGCCAGCAGTATCAAGCCCCTCTGATATGCGGGCAGCTTCAGTACCTTTTCAAGGCGAGGATCCATATCCCTGACCTTTCGTTATTTGGAAGCCGCTTTGGGCGGGGCTTCGACTTTCGCAACGACATTGAACTTATTGGTTTTCACACCAGCCTGTGTACTCTGTTCGATCACCTGCAATTCAACATTTTTGTAATAAGGCGATTTTTCGAGATTCTTCAGAAAGAGGGCAACCATATCTTCATTAAGACCAACACCGGAGATCGCCACCGACCCGCCTGATTCCTTGAATGAACTAAGCCAAAGCTTCTCCGGAAGCACGAGACTGAGTTCATCCAGCAAATGCACCGGGCCGCTCTTGCCATCCTTGAGCTGACTGAGGATATCCAGTTTGCCGACAAGCTCTTCCTTTTTTTTCTTGAACGCAGCAACTTCGCCCAGAACTTTTTTGAGCTGACCGATTCGGGCTTCCTTGCTGGCAATCTCATCCTTGAGCTCATCGACCTTAAAGAGCAGCGAGGCATAGACCGATGCACAGGCGACTATAGTCAAGATCAGAGCAAGAATCGTCACGGCAATCTGGCTGCGAAGCTTCTCTTTTTTCTGGGCGGCCCGGACGGGCAGAAGATTGATATGAATCATTTGTCGCCCAACCTCCTCATGGCAAGCCCGGCGGCAACGGAAAATAACGGTCCGACGGCCTGGATGTATTCAGGATCAAATTCCTTCTCATTCACCTTGATCATCCGGAAGGGATCCAGCAACTCAACCGGAATGGCCAACTGACTTTCCAGAAACTCGCGAACATTCGGGGTCTTGGAAACCCCGCCAGTGATATACAACTTCTGAACCTTTTCATCAGACGAAGTCGCCGAGAAAAAGTCAAAGGAACGCTGCACCTCCTGGGCGAGACTTTCAGTCGCGTCGTTGATCACATCCATGACGGCTTGAGCATCAATATCTTCAATCTCGCCACCGAGCTTGACTTCTTCAGCATCATCGCTGCTGAGGCCGAGTCGCTTCTGAATCTCCTCGTTGTACATATTGCCGCCAACCTGGATATCGCGGGTGAATACCGACTTGCCCCCCTTGAGAACATTGACGTTCATTGCGGCGGCGCCCATATTGATCAAGGCAACAATTTCATCCTCTTCAAATCCATAATTCGCTTCAAAGGCGTTTTCGATGGCGAAGCAGTCAATATCCATGACCACGGGGTTCATGCCACACTCCCTGAACACCGCAACATGATCATTGACAAACTCTTTTTTTGCCGCCACCAGAATCACATTCATCTGGGAAGGGTCACGGGCATCCGGACCGAGGATCTGAAAATCAAGATTTACTTCGGAAATTTCGAAGGGAATGTACTGCTCGGCCTCCCATTGAATGGACGCCTCCATTTCCTCTTCGGTCATGATTGGCAGCTGAATTTTGCGGATAATTACCGAATGTCCCGAAACCGAGGTTGCGACATTTTTTGTCTTGACCTTGTGGCTATCCGCCAGATTGCGCACCACGGACACCACCGAGCCGGAATCCATAATGGCATTATCGACAATTGCCTCCGGGGGCAAAGGCGCGATCCCGAGGGTCACCAGCTGATAGCCACCCTTGGCCTGCCGCAACTGGACCAGCTTTACCGAGCTTGACCCGATATCGATCCCGACGACGTCTTTTTTAGCTTTGATTAGCATCTAAAGACCCTGACTCAAGTATGAATGAATTAAAACCATAACCCGTGACCTGATCCATCAACAGAGCAAAGCACGTGCCAGTTACTGGCCCTGCTCGGGAAAAACTTTTTCCCGATCTGACAGGCTGAGCCCCAGAGCGAGAATAATCTTACGCATCGTGACCATCCGACAAGACTCGCCCTTTTCGATGCGATCCACCGTCAGCGGAGAAACACCTGCCTTTCGGGCCAGTTCAGCCTTACTCATCAGCATGTCCTCGCGGATCTCTTTTACACGATTTTGCGCCATGTCTCGATACCTTGTAGATTAATCAGTAATCAAATTAGGCATAAGTATATGCAATTTAACAACACAGTCAAGACATATAAACTTAAATAACATATGGGAAATCATCGAAATTGCGCCATATTTTCACATTTCCCACAACATGCTGAGCCCACCAAAAGGCACCGGCACCAGATATAGCCATTAAAAAATAATTGACTAATGAACATTTTTTTCACAAAAAGACCCGGATTCGAGGTGTCAGATTCTTCAATTACCGAAAGAAACCCAGATACCAGGCGACCAGCCCCCCCCCCCAGAACAGCCAGATGACCGCGCCGGTCGCCAAAAATGGGCCGAAAGGGATCGCCAGCTTACTGTCGGCCCCTTTGATCAACATCAGAGGAACGCCCACCAGCGTGCCGAGCAGCGAACTGACGAAAATGACCGGCAAGACCGCCTTCCAGCCCAGAAAGGCTCCCAGCATCGCCAGCAATTTAACATCCCCACCGCCCATCCCCTCTTTCTTGGTCAGCAGCTCATATCCGGCCGCGACAAGAAACAGGCTGCCGCCGCCAAGAAGAATCCCGAAAAGGGAATCGGTCCAGGACATCCAGGGCAGCAGAAAAGACGCGGCGAAACCGACCACAATCCCCGGCAGGCTGATGACATCCGGTATGATCTGGTGGTCGAGGTCGATAAAGGTGATCACCACCAGCATGGCCATAAAGACCCAGAAGACCAGGGTCGGCCAACTGATGCCAAAGGTGTGGAAGACCAGCACGAACAGGCCACCGGTCAATGCTTCAACCAGCGGGTAGCGGATGGATATACCGGCTTTGCATGAGGCGCACTTGCCACCCAGAACGATCCAGCTAAAAACCGGGATGTTCTGATACCAGCGAATCCCGGCGCCGCACTGTGGACAACGTGAAGGCGGCGAAACGATCGACTCGCCGGCGGGAATGCGGTAGATGCAGACATTCAGAAAGGAGCCGATAACGGCTCCCAGAACAAAACAAAACAGATAAAACCATGCCATTGAGATCAAAAAAAACCCCTTTCGCGATCAGTAGGCGCCGTCTTTTTTCAGGACGGCCGGGATTGTGCGCAGCAGGATCATGAAATCGAGCCATAAAGACCAGTTGCGCACATAAAAGGTATCGAGCATAACCCGCTGCGCATAGTCGATGTCATTACGCCCACTAACCTGCCAGAGCCCAGAGATACCAGGACAAACCGCCATATAATAGGAGAAATAATCTCCATATTTTTCAACCTCGTCGGCAACGATCGGACGAGGCCCGACGAGACTCATTTCGCCCCTGAGAACATTGAACATCTGGGGGAGTTCATCAAAACTTGTTTTACGTAAAATCTTTCCGATTGCGGTAATTCGCGGGTCGTCCTTCAGCTTACGCTCTGCCTCCCACTCCTGCCGGGCCGATGGATTGCCGGCCAGGTGACGAACCAGGCGCTCCTCTGCGTCCCTCACCATGGTCCGGAATTTATAGCACCAAAACTCCTCCCCCCCACTACCAATACGTTTCTGCCTGAAAAAAACCGGGCCGGGAGATGTCATTTTGACCGCAAGACTCAACCCGACCAGCATCCCTCCCCACAGAGGGAGCGTTAGCAGAATGATAATGATTTCGAATATATTTTTTAAATACCGGTTCGACGTCTTCATCAGGTTGTTCTGAAAAGACAGAAAAAAGTACCGCTCAACCTTCTCCACATCGACATTCATCTTATCCGCATCAAAAAGCTCCGGGAGAACAGAAACCCGCGGAACCAGTCCCTCTGCCCTTTTCAACAAATCAAACTGCTTGATCCGGGATTCGCCGGGCAGGGCAATAATCAACTCCTCAACACCTTGAGCCGCAACGACAGCCTCCAGCTCATCCAGGGAACCAAAACACTCACCCGGCATGCCAACCGGCTCCCTTTCATTGCCGAGAAAACCGATCAGGTCATATCCAAGTTCAGGGAAAAGGCGCAAATGACGGGCCATTTTGACAGCCTCTGCACTCACCCCGGCAACAAGAATTCGGCGGGGCCAGAAAGAACTTTTGGACAGCAGATGCCTTTTTACCCAGAGACGCAAGCCGACCAAAATGCCGGGAGCCAGCATCCAGGCCATAATCAGCGCAGGCCGGGAAACATCGCCCCCCCGCTTTACAGCGGTCATCACCGCCAGAAAGAGGACCATGGCAATGGACACGCTGCGCAGCAGATGACGTAACTCCTCCCACGCCGTATGGCGACGTCCGTACAGACCGTCATAAGCAAAAACCCCCACGCCAATAACCAACAGCCCGAGGTATTCAACCTGCCAGTGAGCATCCGTTTGAAAAACGCCGAAAAGGCGAGGCAAGAAAACCTGACGTAAAATCAGTCCCAAGGCCAGGGCAAGCAAGAGCCCGAACAGATCGACCGAGACAAGGCTGAAAAATATCTTGAATTGACGCCTCACGTCGACACCTGCCCCCTAAACCGTTCAAAATGCTCAGCAACCCGGGCATCAATAAAAGACTTTATTTTTGCATTAAAAACGGATCGGTCAAAAGCAAGACTATGTTCGCGGATAACCAGAGGATCAAAACTCTCCGCCATGCGCTCATATCTAATGACAGCCTCGACAAGGCTGTCGACCGTCGGTTCAGCGAAGAAAACCCCGGTCTTCCCATCTATAACCGTTTCAAGCGCCCCACCTCGGCCATAGGCAAGCACCGGCCGGCCGGCTGCCTGAGCCTCGACCGGGGTAATCCCGAAATCTTCCTCACCAGGAAAAACAAAGGCTCTGCAACGGGAATAATGGTCCTGAATCACCGAAAAGGGTTGGCGCCCGAGCAACTGCACGGACGGCCCCGCCAGCTTTTTAAGACGCCCCAACTCCTCGCCTTCCCCGATAATGACCAAGGGCTTGCCAAGACGCGAAAACGCCTCTACCGCCAGGTCGGGACGCTTGTACTTCACCAGTTGCCCAACCATCAGGTAGAAGTCGCCCTGCTCAGAGGCAACGGTGAACGATCCGGTATCCACCGGAGGATGAATAACTTCGGAGCTTCGCCGATAATGCTTGTCAATTCGCTGTGAAACATGCCGCGAATTGGCGACAAAATAATCAACCCGCGCAGCAGAGGCCAGATCCCACTGCCGCAGGTAATGGGCAAGAGGCACCATGGCCAGTCGTTTCAGCCACCCGCAATCACGACGGTAGTCGTGGTACATGTCCCACAGGTAGCGCATGGGCGTATGGCAGTAACAGATGTGGCAGGTTTCAGGACGGGTCAGAACTCCCTTGGCTGGACCGGATTCGCTGCTGAGCACCAGATCATAACCGGAAAGGTCGAACTGTTCCAGGGCCATGGGGTAAATGGGGAGGAAATTCTGATAGTATTTTCGGGCGCCTGGAATTCTTTGCACAAAGGACGGAACAATTGTTTGCGCTTTCAGCTTGTCAGAAATAGCATCAAAATCCACCACCAGCGAGAATATATCGGCCTGTGGGTAAAGGTCACAAAGAGCTTCCACCACTTTCTCGCCACCGCGCATCCCAACCAGCCAGTAGTGCACTATTGCGACCTTCATTGAGCCTCCGACAATTCCGCATATACGGCTTCCAACTGATCAATATGTCTCTCCAGTGTCGGAGGATCAGCCCAAAAACGACTATGGGCAGCATTACCCAATTGAAACGCCAGGTCGAGATCATTTTGCAGCATTTCTATTTTTTTTGATAAATCCGAAACATCTCCATGCTTGAACCACAATCCGGTTACTCCGTCAATAACAAGTTCGCGGGCGGCTGAACCGTCAGACACAATCGACGCCACGCCCAGAGCGGCCGCCTCAAGAACAACTAAACCTTGAACTTCGTGGCACCTGGATGGAAAAACAAGGGCCCGGGCCTGCCTCAACCGACGATGGACGTCTTCAGTCCCCAGCCAATCGGTGAAATTCAATTGCGGCCAGGTCGCCTGCAGTAACGACCGCAGCGGACCATCCCCAATCACGACCCCTGACACTCCGCTTCTTGCTATGGCCTGGGCAAATAGCTCAGGACCCTTCTCGGCTGAAAGGCGACCGGCAAACACAAAGGGCGCGTCGTCCGGCGGAATCGCGCTTTTTTGCAAGGCCACATCAACGGGATTGGACAGAAGAAAGAGCTTCGCGGCGGGCGACAAATACGGTTCAAGCAGACGCCGGCTGTATTCAGAGAGAACAATGAAATTTCTGATCGCCCCTGGATAATGAGCAACCTGCCGCTGGATAAGCAGGCGGCAAAGTCGCCAGAACTTATGGGAATAGCAGCGAACGTCGCAAGCCTCGGTCACACAAGCCAGCGAGAGAGGGCTCAATTTGCAATGGGCCTGCCGTTGGTAGTTGTAAAAACCTCCATTTGGACAGGCCAGAAAATAATCGTGAAGGGTAGCAACAGCCGGCAAACCTGCCTTTCCAACCAGATGAAGAACACTTGGAGAGAGGGCCTTGCTCCAACCATGAATATGAATTACGGTTCTCTCCCGCGTCACAGCCGAAACAACTTCTTGCAATCGACGCCACCCAACCCGGTTCCACAGCCCCCTGAGGCCGGCTGCCACCCTGCTGGGATCGCTGAGGATGTCACATTGGCCGGTACACACGACTTCCAGCGTTGGCGGCTGTTCACCGGGCAACTCAATGGGCGCAACGGCGGTAAACAGAGTCACCCGATGGCCCCTGCGGGCCAGGCCGATGGCACTGGAAAGTGCAACCCGGGCCGCCCCACCATCGATATGGGCCGTATCGTTAAGAATGATAACTGAGTACTTCAAACCGTTCACCGGTAATGGAAGCGACTGCGGACTAATCTCCGAAAACCAGCCACCAGCCAGTGCAAATGCCAACGTTCAAAGATTCGACGGACAACCCCCTTAACCACCCTGGCAGCAAAGTGAACCATCGCCAAGAGACGTGGATATCCATAGGCCGTAGAGACCCGGTACACTTCAAGATAGCCGCCGACAAACCCGATATCAGAAGCGCCCCCCAAACGCATGCCTGCAAGGACCATTGGCAGGTAGAGCCCCCGCACTCCCTGCCGGGAAATACGCACTAACCATTCGTAATCCATGGCCGTTTTCAGGTCAGTGCGAAACAGGCCAAAAGATGTGAACACATTGCGGCGGACAAAAACCGTGGGATGGGGAACTGAAGGCATCCCCTTCGAAAGCTGCCTCAGGTAGGCCGGATCTCCCTTCTGCTCCACCCTGCAGCGTCCGCCTGGACCCTCCATTGTCAAGTCACCGAAAACAAAGTCGAATGCGGGGTTTTCCTGCAGGGCTCCGATGGCGCTGCTGATTGCTCCTGGCATATACCAATCATCGGCATTGAGCAAGCCAATGACCTCGCCTCGGGCTAAAGCGATCCCCTTGTTGAAAGCGTCGCTGATGCCGCAATCGGGTTCGCTACAGAAATAGTCCAGGCGATCGCCATAAGCGCGTAACACATCGACGGTGCCATCCGTTGAACCCCCGTCAATTATGATGTATTCGAGCGTTTGATGGTCCTGGGAAAGGACGCTGCGGATGGCGCAATCGAGAGTTGCAGCAGCATTAAAAGCAACGGTAATAATTGTGACCAAGACTTCTGAGTTCTTTCTCTCGAGAACAGAAGAAGCACTGAGACTGCGTCCCCCTTCAATGCGGTCACTACAGGAAAAACCCTTAACGCGCGGGTAATCTTCGCAGCACGGTGGTGTTGGCATTGGTTGCCTGCATGTCTGTACACCTCTCCTTCCCATGGTCAGGCGCCCCCACCCGCGAGTAAATTTCGATAGGTTTGGGTATATGCAGCAGCCACCCGCCTTTGGTCGAAACATTCCTCAGCTTTGTATCGGGCAGCCCGGCTGAGTTCAACATGCCGACAAACATCGGCAAGAACCCATCCCATCCCTCTTGCCAAATCCTCTGCCGTGCCGGGATCTGCCAAATAACCATTCACTTCATGGTCAATCAAATCGGGCATGCCGCCGACCCTGAAAGCGACACACGGCGTTCCGCATGCCAAAGCTTCCATAACAGTGTTGGACAGGTTTTCTTCCCGCGAGGGCGCTACAAATAAATCAGCCGCAGCATAGGCCAGACGTAAACTTTCATCATCGACCAGCTGCCCTAACCAGTGCACTGGACATCCCTCGATCTCTTCAGGTTGATCCTCTGAGCTACCAAACACGACCACTTGATAGTCACAGGACTCCCTGCCCTCCCCCATAATCCGTAATGCATCACAAAGCAAGTCATAGCCTTTTCGCCGCTCCCCCGTCGGGTCTGCTGCGCCAAAAAGAACCAGTCTCCCTTCGCCGGGCAATCCGAGCATCTCTCGTGCCCGGCCGCGATCATCAGGACGAAAAACGGCCAAATCGAGTCCATTGGGGATAACTTCAATCGGAAAACGTCCCAAGATGGCACTCGAACTCGCACATTCGGCAAGCCAGCGACTGGGCGCGACAACAATCATCTGGAGCCCGTCCCAGGCCATCATTTTACGTTGATTTGTACGGCGGCTTAGATCATTCTCCCTGCCCGACCCGAGCATTGGGCAACAACCACAGGTTTGCCGATAACGGGTGCAAACACCCGCGTAATGACACCCGCCAGTAAATGGCCACATATCGTGCAATGTCCAGACCAACGGTCGGTTCAGCATCGGAAGCGTCTCTATCCGAAGGAAACCGTCAACGACCCAATGAAGATGGACAATGCTTGGGTCAAGATGATCCACGGCCTTGCTCACTCGCTCCGGTCGCCAGGCGGGGGAGAACAGAACCTGCTCACGTTTGGGGTAACACCAAAGAGGTAAATGATCCACCCGGTGGCGAAGTTTCCCGGCAAATCCTCCCGGCCTCTCATCCAGCGCATAAACCTCTGGACCGTCTCCCCAACGCTCCTGCACCAGGAGGCGACTCTCAACGCCATGAGCCAACAGCCCGCGATGAAGCCGATTCATCGCAACGGCCGCTCCCCCCTTGACGTCGTAGCTGCCAAGCAACAGAGGCCGCAACACTTCGGTTGATGTTTGCTCGGTGGACACCAATTAGTTGCCCCCCCCCCTGAAGTCATAATGATCGAGCATTTTTCGCCCCTTGCGAACGACCCGCTGCCACAAGGAGACCCGCTGTGACCGGTAAAAGGCCTGCACCCTCATCAGGGCTTCAGGGTGTTCGATAATTTCTTTGGGAAACTCCGTCACAGCGCCGGCAGACAGATTTACCTGAAATGCTTCGGTAGGATGGCAATGGACACCACTCCCGTCATGGCCAATGTTGTCGGTCAAAGAGCGGGCGGGATGCAGACATAAACCACCCTGGAGAAAAACCGAGGCATACCAGAAAATAGCCCAGGTATCGATCCGGCCCCGCCGGTTAAGCAACACATGGCTCCAATAATCATATGCCCCATCCAGGTTAAAGGATTTCTTCATGCCTGAATCGAACTTTCGCACGAGAATTTCCGGGTCCTTGGCGAAATGTCGCCAGGCCCTGGCCCAGGTTCCCCACCCCCAACAAGAAGCAGGCCGCAGAAAAACAGATTGCGGCAGATCATCAGATGCAACCGGGAACATATGACCAGAAACGTGCATCACCCGCTCCTCTTCCCGATAGAACTCTAGTGCATCATTCATATAGCGAAGAAAACAAGGGGACGTTACGATATCATCCTCAAGAACAATGACCCGATCAGCCTCAGCCAGCGCGGTAGAAACCCCATCAATAATCGAGCGTGCCAGGCCAAGGTTCTTTTCCTGCTCGACGACGGTAAGACGCTCAAACCCGCGCACGTTCCTCAAATAAGCCCGCACTTCTGCAACCGATTCCTGCTCAACCGGGGACCGCGGCCCATCAGAAAAAACCGTCAGGACACTTTGAGCTGCGAGGGCATTAGCTTGGAGCGCCTCGATAGTGCGCCGGGTATGCTCCGGGCGGTTGTAGACAAACAGAATTATCGGAGCAGGGGTCATGCACTTCCTCGGCGTTTGAGGGATCGCTCCCAGAAGTAAGGGGTCATAATTGTCCAGGCCTTTTCGGCCAGTTGAAAGGAGGGAGGGTCACAGTCCATGGCCCTCTGCACCTGACTCGCCACTTCCACCGGATTAATGAGCGAGCATTCCCTGAACCCTCTGGAGTGCAGGTGGTCGAGAATGAACTGCTTCCAAGGGCCTCGCAGCCATTCGACAATGGGAGTATTGAAACCGATCTTGAAGGGACGTTGCACAACAGCAGGGGGCAGAAAGGGTGCCATAGCGTCCCGCAGCACTGCTTTGCTCAGGCCGAAACGCACCTTGGATTCCCAGGGAAGCGCCATGGCATAGCAGACCAGTCGATAATCGAGAAACGGCATACGAATCTCGGTACCACTGGCCATAGCATAACGATCATAATTTCTCAGTAGCGTAGGCAGCACCGTCTCATGGGTTAGCCGATACAGATGCCGGTTGAAGCTCCCCAATTCAGAAAACCTGGGATGGGCTGAATCTTGGGCCGCCATGCCTCGCCGGAGGAGTTTTTTTGCAAAACGCCTGGCCATAAACCTGGCATAGACCAGCCACGCCTGAGTCTCGCGTTCGGGCTGAAACGTGTTTGCAGGAAAATAGTTTCGATGGGTCGCCAAAATGGTCCCGATCCTGCCCGGCCAGATCCCGGCCTCAGGCAACGCCTCAAGCACCGAGGAGCCATAACCGGACAACAGTTCATCGGCACCGTGCCCATCCAGGGTAACCCGCACGCCACGGTCGCGAACCGATCGATAAAGCTGCATCATTGGAACGGGACTGGTCAGGTAAAGCTCTTCGAAAAGGTATAAAGCGTCCTCCAGCTTGTCAAGATCCCTGGTTGGATCAACAGTGACAAAGGTGGCATCGATTCCCAGATGTTCAACCACCTGCCGGGCGAAATCGCTCTCGTCCAGAGACAAACCGGGAAACGCTGCAACAAACGCGTGCCGCCAATCGCTGCTCACTCGCATCCCGGGTGATGTCCGGTCAATGTGTGCCATGGCCGCAAGGGTTGAACTGGAGTCGAGGCCGCCGCTCAAGGCAGTGCCTATCGGTACGTCGCTTCGCATCCGCAAACGACAGGCGTCAAGAAAAAGTGCCCGAAACTGCTCCACCTGATCGGCATAACTGGCAGGAATCTCGGGAAGGTGGTCCAGTGTAGTCCAATAACGGTGCAGAGAAAGCCGCCCTTTTCGGAAATGTCCCAAATGCCCGGCGGGAAATCGCTGAATGCCATCAACCAGGCACTTCTGGGTCGCCTCGTAGTCCATGAGATTTTTTGCCATCCATGAAAAATCGGCAGAAGGCTTAACCTCCGGCAGAAAAGGATAAATAGCCTTCATCTCCGAAGCAAAAACAAAGCCCGCAGGCGTAAATGCATAAAAGAGGGGTTTCTTGCCAAATCGGTCCCGAGCCAGAAAGAGCTGTTGCTCGTGTCTGTCCCAAATGGCCAGTGCCCACATGCCATTCAGGCAATCCAGGCACTTCTCCCCCCACTGCTCAAAAGCTTGCAACAAGACCTCGGTGTCACTTTGGCTGCGAAACTGGCAACCTTTTGCTTCCAATTTTTCGCGAATTTCTAAAAAATTGTAAATCTCCCCGTTGAATACAATTACGAACCGACCACTGGCCGAAACCATTGGTTGATGCCCCTCGGCAGAAAGGTCAAGGATAGACAACCGCCGATGCCCGAGACAAATCTGGCCTTCGGCCTCCCAAAGCCCGCGATCATCAGGGCCGCGATGGACAAGAGTGTCCAGGGCAGAATCGAACAGGGCCGCATCCGCTGACGGCAGAATACCGAGAATGCCGCACATCAGGAGGTTCTCCGTTGGAGAGAAAGTGCTCCCACCACCCGCCCCCACTCGTGAAACATGGGGGTCCCAAGATCGATGCAAAGGTTCTGGATGTGATAATCTTTTTGTCGCAGGCGGGCCAAAGCCGCCGGAAGCCCCACAAGGGGCACCAGGGCCTTGACAAAAGCCCCCCCAACCCGCCGTAGCGTCGGGACGGCATCAAAGATAACCCAGGAGTCCCGTCCGTGAGCGAAGGAGGCACGGAGAAGCCAGCCGACCTTCAATTTATGGGGGAGTATCACGTGGCGCACCTTCAATTCTGGATCGAACCCGATGGTCCCCCCTGCAGCTCTCAAGCGCTGCTGCAACAGAACCTCTTCGCCATAGGAAAGGCGGCGCCCCTTCATCCCGATGTCGGTCGGAAACCCGCTCAACTCGGCAAGAGTCTTGCGACGAAAAGCGCAGTTCCCACCGTCCACAAACTGGTCCGTCGGCAGCGGGCCAACAGCATCGCGTCCCTTGTCATTTGCAACGAAAGCATTGGGGTACCAACAGGGGCGGCCATACTTGAACCAAGGCAGAACCGGACCGCCGAACCCGTCAAAGGGATGGTGATTGATAAACCAAAGTGCCCGCTCCACGTAGCCGGGTTCGACCATGGCATCATCATCCAGGTAAACAACCCACTCCCCACGTGCCTCCCGCCAGCCTCGATTACGCGCATGGCCCAATCCAATCTGCGGCTCGGCAAGCACTCGAACATTACCACTTCGGCCAGCATAAAGGCGGGCAATCCGCTCCGTGCTATCCGTCGAACCATTGTCGACAACCAGCACCTCGAACAGCTGCGCAGCAGAGGTCTGAACGACCAGAGAGCGGAGGCAGTAGCGCAGCAAATGAGACCGGTTAAAAGTGCAGACAATGATCGAAATCACAGGATTCACATCAAGGTGTTTCATTCGCCACCCGATAATAAAAGATTTAAAAGACGCCGGCGCAAGCTCCGACGGTACGGTTTTAAAACGACCCTGTCCTTTGCCTTCCCATCACGGCCCGCCGCAACAACTTGCTCCGCCATAAAGGGAAAAAACTGATATTGCAGGAGAACCCGCCGCCGTGCCTCGGCGATAGCCGGCAGCCGCTTGGAGTACTCGTCATTGGCAACGGCTCTCTGCATGATGTTCAAGGCCCCGTCCGGGTCCGTTATGTCGATACGAATAAAGGACTCAGACGGAAAATATCGCTCCAGATTGGGACACCCATAATAAAATGGGAGGGTGTACGTCAGAAAGCAGTCAGCCAGCTTTTCCGTCCAGTAGTCAGGGCCAAAGCTGTTCTCAACTGCGATAGAGTACCGGTACGGGGCAAGTCCGTCCCACTTGTCCGCAATGGGCCGAATCCCCCTGCCGAACATATCAACATCTATTCCGGCCTCACCAACCAAAAAGTCGAGGAAATCCATTCGCCGCCTGTGGCCGGGGAAGATGCGGGCCGAACTGGTGATCCACGAAACGCCCCTGTGCTTAACCGGCGCCTCCATGACCGAAAGAAAGTCGAAATTTCTATCAACATGCCAGGGAACAAGTGGGGGAGAAGTGACGTACTTGACTGTGCGAACCGGTACATGGTGGGTGAAGACACGAGAAAAGGGCCGGTGGCCCTCTTCCATCCAATCAAAGACTCCAGGCACGAATGGCTCCTGCATCAGAGCCCAAACATTCTCCGCCGGGCACCGCACAACCAGTTTTTCGCGAACCTCATTCAGTACTATAAGAAAATCACATTCCTCAACAGGCGCCAGGGTGAAGCGCACATCCCCCCAAAGACCGTGCGCCCCCCTGCACTGGCGGAGAAGGTTGGGTTCATCCCAGCTTTTCACGATCCTGACCAGCATAAACCTTTTCCTCAACAGGATCCTGTCATTTCAAACATCATACAGGGAGTAGGCGCCTGAGTTTAGGCCTCTGCCTCGACCACCAGTTGCGAAGCCAAAAAGTTCGTTGGTACCAGCGCAAATGGCAGGCCTCCCGAAAGGACACCTTTTCAAGCCAACGATCAACGACCGCCAATTCTTCCAGAAAAAAGGGCGCAGCACCTTCCGAGGTCTTGGTCGTGCCATGCTGCCGAAAGACAGCAACCTCTTCCTTAAGAAGAAGCGGGCGATAGCCCAGGTGAGCGAGACGTCCCCAATATTCGTGATCCATCGCGTAATGCAGCGTGACATCGAGGCAACCGGCTCGGTCCCACGCCTGCCGTGACCAAAACGACGACTGCTGGGGCAGCGCTGTCCCTGAGCCTCGCTTGGTACAGACGAAATCAAGCCAATCGTCCGTCTGACAGATCGGCTCAAAGCGATCCTCAGCTTTCAGGTTCTCATCAGCAAAAAGAATCGTACCAACCAGCCAGTCCCGACCAGGATGGCGCTGGGCCGCCTGCATTACGCTCCCTAGAGCTCCCGGCAAGTAAATATCATCAGAATTCAGCCAAGCCAGCCAATCCCCACTGGCTCGCGCAAACCCCTTGTTGATAGCCTCGGTTTGACCATTGTCGGGTTCAGAAACCCAGTAGGCGAGGTAAGGTTCATAACGCCGGATGATATCCACCGAACCGTCCGTCGACCCACCATCGATAATGATGTACTCCAGATTCGGATACCCCTGAAGCAACACCGAGCGAATAGTCTCTTCGAGAAAGGAGGCCTGATTGAAAGAGGGGGTAACAACCGTGAGGAGCGGCAGGGTTTTGCCACCATATGCCAGCCCCCCGCCAGATGAGACGTTATCCCACGGCCAACCACAGCGGCCAGCAGGCGAAGAAGGAAACGGCCCGTGTGTCATCCCATTTTTTGGCGACATTTTTAATCCTTAATGCCGTTATAAACAGCTGGTGCTTTCCCCTGCCGACCGAGCAGTCGAGTTATGACCGCCCGCAGTCTGGCCCACCTTGAAGAGCTGGCCGACTGTAGTGGTCAACTATTTCCGGACAGTAAAGTAGGATTTTTTTCCGCTACAGCAGGAGCAAGCCCATCATTTCTCTGATGTGGCCGGTGCCAGTTGTAGTAATCCATAAAATAGCGGCCAATATCCTTTTTAGCCTCATGGAAAGATGCGTAACCGGCTGAAGGCATCCATTCACTTTTATAACTGCGAAACACACGTTCCATCGGTGCGTTGTCCCAGCAGTTGCCTCGCCGGCTCATGCTCTGTTTTATCCGGTAACGCCATAAGCGTTGGCGAAATGATTTACTGGCATATTGGCAGCCTTGATCTGAGTGAAACGTCACGCCCTTAGGCTGCCCGCGTAGCTGATAAGCATGGTCCAGTGCCGCAATAGCTAAATCGGCATCGACCTTTTCAGACAGACTCCAGCCAACGACTCGGCGGCTGTAAAGATCTAGAATCACGGCGAGATATATCCATCGCCCTTGTGCCCAGATATAGGTGATATCGCCACACCAGACCCGGTTTGGCTGCTGAACATCGAACTGACGATATAAATGATTCGGTATATCCGGCCGCTCAACTTTTGCCACTTTGTAAGCAGGTGGCTTGGGTTGCTTACTGACGAGGTTGGCTTCTTTCATCAGACGACGGACTTTGAAGCGCCCAACGACTTCACCTTCCTGGCGTAGCTTACTCATAATGCTGCGACTGCCTGCTGATTGGCGGCTTTTATTAAATATTTCAGCAGCTTTAACGCGCAGTCGCAAACGTTCAGCATCGATCCTCTTTCGACGATGTCGATAGGCGTAATAGCTCGAGCGAGAGATCCCAAACAATGAACACAGCTGCTGGACGTTTTCATGCTCCCTTAAGTGGTCGATCAGCGTGAGAACTTTAGATCGTCCGATATTAAGAGAGCCGTAGCCTTTTTTAAAATCGATTTCTCTCTTTCTAGCTTTATGACTTGGGCCTCTAATTCTTGAATGCGTTGTTGCTCTGGAGTCAACGCCTGTGTTCTCGGTGTCACTCCACCATATTCATCTTGAAGCTGTTTAACCCAGCGGCTCAGCGCTGTTGAACCAACATCCATGGCTCGACAGGCTTCAGCAATAGAATAGCCCTGGTCAACAACTAATCCGGCGGCTTCGCGTTTGAATTCTTTTGTGAACGTTCGTCTGCTCATAGGTCTGGACACTCCTTAAGGTGGCAAATATACCACCTTTGTTGGTGTCCGGGGTTAGTAGACCACTTCAGCCGGCGGCAGTCTGGAGG
>NZ_JBFHGD010000012.1:0-29311 GCF_041583255.1 Trichloromonas sp.
AAAGGCTAAAGGCTAAAGGCGTTTAGTATATCCGAAGGCCGAAGGTTTGATAGCAGTCTTCAGCCTGCAGCCAAATTGCCAGTTACTTTAAAAAGCGTACGGTCACGGTCATGCCCTGAACCAATCCGGAGTAGTCGTCCAGGGCAATGTAAATTTTCTGGGTATTGATGTCAAAGGAAGCCATTGGATCGAAGGTGCGTTGAGTTTTCTTGCTTACCGTTGGAAAAACTTTATAGACCTTGCCTGAATAGACTTTGCCTGACTGGGCGTCTACAGTCACTTCGATCCCTTGCCCTTCGCTGATACGTCCGACGTCGGTTTCTTCGATTTCGGCATGAATCCGCAATTGAGCGGGATCAATAATGGTCAGCAGTGGTGTTCCGACATCCACCGACTCATTCTGATCAATGTGCCGTCTGATTACCAGGCCGTTTACGGGGCTGTTTACTGAATAATCGGCCAGTACGGCTCGGTAATACTTCAGTTCGGCTGTCGCCTCTACAACCTTGGCCCGGGCATGGGCGATGCTCTCAGCTCGGGAGCCTTTTTGGTATTTGTCTCGTTGGGCGCCAAGCTCATTGAGTTGTGCCAGGGCAACGCGTCGTTTTTCATCGGCTTTTTCCCAGTCAATTTTGGATGTAGCGCCTTTTCCGAGAAGTCTATGCTGCCTCTCTGCTTCGAGCACCGCCTGCTCGTACACGGCTTGGCCACGGTTGACTGCGCTCTCAGCCGCCGTGATATCCTCGCGGCGAAATCCGGTCGCCTGTTCATCGAGCAGAGCCTTGCTGGCACGCAGGTTTGCTTCGGCGATGTCGATCTGGGCTTCGATTTTACCGCTGTTCATTTTAACCAGCATCTGGCCCGAGGTGACGGGATCCCCTTCATCAACAGTGATGGCTGAAATTTCCCCCGTGACTCGACTGCTGAGATCGATTTCTGTGATGCTCTCCACTGTTCCCTTGGCGGCAAACCCGGCTTGGGGGGGGTGTGGTATCGATTGGCGGATATGGTTTGTCTGGTTTTTTGAGTTGTCAAAAAAAGAAGGGCCGGCCAGAGCCAGAACGATCGCTGCAACAACCAGAACGGCAATAAGTATCAAGCCAAAACGACTGCTTTTCATAGACCCCTCTTCTTTTCATCGACAATGCGTCCGTCTTCCATGATAAGAATGCGGTCGAATATGTCTTCAATCCGGTTGTCATGGGTGGCCACGACAACACATTTCTTCTGCTCTGCGGCCAGACTGCGCAGGATTTCCATCACCTTTTTGCCATTGACGTGATCCAGGTTGGCGGTCGGTTCATCGGCCAGGATGAGCGGCGATTCCACCGCCAGCGCCCGGGCAATCGCGACCCGTTGCTTTTGCCCGCCGCTGAGATCCCGAGGGAGGAAATTAATCCGATCCGCCAGGCCCACTTCTTCGATCATCGTCCGGGCGAAATTTTCGGCCGAGGTGCCGATAATCCCTTTGATTTTTAGAACAAGCATAACATTTTCATAGACGGTCAATGCCGGAAACAGGTTGAATCCCTGAAAAATATACGAGATATACCGTTTGCGCAGTGGCGGGAGATCTTTTTCACGAAGACCGAAGACTTCCTGGCCAAAAAGCTTGAGGGATCCGCCTGTCGGTTGCAAGATGCAGCCGAGCAGGGAGAGCAGGGTGGTTTTGCCGCTTCCTGACGGGCCGAAGAGGCCAACCACCTCTCCTTCATTCAACTGAAGGTCGACATCAACCACGGCACGAACCTCGGTTCGTCCTTCCTGGTAGGTTTTGAATAATCCGTTTGTGACCAGCGGTTGGATCAAGTTCGTTATCCCCTGAAAAGAATGGCCGGGTCGATCTTCTTGATTTTCCGGATTGAAACCGCCGCAGCCGAAAGGCACATGAAGAGGGTCAGGGCCAGCACGGACAGATTCATCCAGGGATTTACGATCATCACTGTACCGACCGCTTCATAAAATTTCACCGAGGCCAGGGTGATGATCAAGCTGATCAAGTAGCCGGCCAGGGCGTTGATCAGTGCCTGGCTGAAAATGATTTTGTAGATTTCCAGGTTGTCGGCCCCCAGGGCCTTGAGGGTGCCGAATTCCTTGATGTGTTCCATGGTTGAATTGTAGATGGTCTGTCCCACGATCAGCATGCCGACCAAAAAGCTGATGATGATGGTCAATAGAAACGAGAATCCGACCCCGGTTTCGATGGTCCAGTAGAGGCGAGTCTTGCGGCTGAATGCCTCTTTGGTGTAGACGTCGACACCGGTTAGTTTGTTTTTCAGGGTGTTAACCACCTGCTGCACTTCAACGCCGGGGACAACCTTGGTGACGACAAAGACGGTGTTGTCGGGGCCGATGTAACCGACCAGGCTCTGGGCCAGTTTGTATGAGGTGAACACAAAAGGTGCGGTAGTAAAGGATTTGACCCCTTCGGAGATGCCGACGATTTGCAGACGACGAAAGAGGATGTCGCGATAATCGCCGACCCGAATGTCACCGAGACGCTTTCCTGCCGACTCATCAACGATAATGAAGTTGCCGTTCTTAACTGAACGACTGTCTCCTTCTTTTAACCGCCAGGGGCCGCCGATGCCGCTATCGGGATTGTAGCCGATGATTTCCACCTGCTCGGTTCCCCCTTGCTCCTGCCGGATCAGACCCCAGGCAACAATCAGTTTTTCCGCCGCTTGAATGCCTGGCGTAGAAAGTACGTGGTCATAAATATATTCGGGAAAAGGCTGGGAAAAATCGAAGTTTTTGTTGTTCTGCGAGGTGATCCAGATGTCGGCATCGGTGTTGTCGATAATGACCGAAGATGTTGCCATCAGGCCCATATAGATGCCGATCTGCGCAAAAATCAACCCAACGGCGAAAATAATACCGACCAGGGTGATCAGAGAGCGAACCTTGTCGTAAAGAAGAATTCTTAACGCAACATAGAGCATAGTGGGGTGTGCCCGTGAGACTGCAAGCCGATCTTTTGGATGAATGAACGCTAAATGTAGCGGGAACCTTATGGAAAGTCAGCAAAAAACTTTGAAAGTTGTGTGTCAAAGATTTTGCTGCGGGCTATGGACTGTATGTAGGTAATGGTTTGAATTCGTGAAATTATACTATAGAATTCACTAATTACTCATCGATCCAGCGAAAGGATGCCGACTTTATGGATAAGCGGATTGAAAAACTGTTGCAACTTGCGACCACCGCCCCCTCGGGTGACAATTGCCAGCCATGGCAGTTTTCCGTAAGTTCTCAGACGGTCAAGCTGTATAACCTGTCTGATAAAGATACCTCGCTATATAATTTTGCCCAAAGGGCCTCTCTGCTGGCTCACGGAGCGCTGCTCGAAAACCTGAGGATCGCCGCTCCGTCGCTGGGATTGCGGGCACAAATAGAGTATTTCCCCGACCCGAGCCTTTCCGATTTGGTGGCGACCGTCGAGTTTGTGGATGCTGAGGTAGCCGAGCATCCACTTTTGCCTTGGCTTTCGGCACGCTGCACCAACCGAAAAAAATATGATGGCCGACCGTTGTCGAAGGCGGCGGCAGAGATTCTTCTGCATGCAACAGGCGAAATTGATGGTACGGTGGTTCGCCTGGTGACCGACCCTGAGCATATCCGGCAATTATCCGACATCCTCGCCAACAACGATCGGCTGGTCTTTGAAAACCCCCTGCTGCACAAATTCTTGTTCGATCATATCCGGTGGAATGATGGTGAAGCCAGAGGGAGTCTTGACGGGATGGACCTGAAGACGCTTGAGCTGGGCCTGATCGACTCTTTGGCCTTTCGCGTATTTCGCCACTGGAGCATTGTCGAAAAACTTAACAAGGTGGGATTGCCAAAAGTGGTGGCGAACAACGGCAGTAAGTTGCTGGCGTCTGCCTCGGCAATAGGAGGGATTCTGATCGAGAGTTCGGGGCAGGAGTCTTTTGTCGTGGCTGGGCGAGCCATGCAGCGGTTTTGGCTTGAGGCGACCCGTCTCGGACTGTCCGTGCAGCCCGTGGCCGGCCTCGCGCTGCTGGCTGAACGGGTGCTCGCCGGGCAGACCGCGGGGCTGACGGAGGGGCAGGTGCGCTTGATCGGTGAAGTCAGGTCAGAACTGGATAGGATTTTCGGTTCCGCAGGTAAGCATCTGGTGATGCTGTTTCGGATCGGCACCGGTGGCCGCCCGAGCGCCAGGTCGCTGAGACAGCCGGTCGCGCAGCTGGTCACCGGGTGAGAAAATTCTTTTCAATCAGGTCTGCTGCTTTCTGTGCCGGCTTAAGGTCGGCAAGTTTCTGTTGTAGTTTTTGCGCGTTGGCTCTGTAGCTTGGGTTGCCTGCCACCGCCTGAATCAGCTCGAAAAGTTTTTCAGGGTTGTTTTGAAGCTCCTTTAACGAAAGTTTCTCCCCTGCGCCCAGAGTCACGACGCGGCGCATGTTGAATTCCTGGTCGGGGATGGTCGGGATGCCGACAATTGGTTTGCCGTTCTGCAGGGCCTGGTAGATGGTTCCGTTTCCGCCGTGGCAGACAACCACGTCGCACTCCCGCATGATCAGGTCGCCGTTGACGTAATCCTCAACATAGATCTCCCCATCGATCGTTTTCAGCTCGTTTGGTCTGGTTCCCTTTGCCTGACCGCCGGTAGAAATGATGGCGTTGATCCCATGCTTGCGGATCATTGCGTACAAATCGGCAAAAGATCCCCCCATCCAGGTTGTTCCCATCGTGAAATACGCCAGTAGTTGCCGGTTTTTTGGGGGGGGCCACCAGGCAGGCTGGGGCAGGGGGCTTTCCCAGGTCAGCGGGCCAATGTAGTGATAGCTGGCAGGGAGGTTTCTGGCGGGGAAATACTCTTCGATGTCTGCCAGCAGGGTCAGATCTTTGCCCGCCAGGCAGTTCGTTGCGGTGACTTTGTGGGGTAGGGATAGTTGCCGACTAAGTTTCTTGAAGATGGCAGAAGCGTTGTCGAAGACCAGCATTTCAAGGGCAAGATTGAGCCGGTCGAGACTTTTCCACAGCGGTGTCTCCCGGTTGATCAGGTTTTTGGGGAGCCATTCAAAAAAGGGGATATAGGGCAGGGCCCGGTATTCGGTCGATGAGACGTTGACGATGGCAACCTGCTTCAGGTTGTCGATGCCGGTCGAGATGGGAGCGCTGAAGCGACCGTCCGACAACACCAGGTCGGGTTTCACCTGCTCAAACAGTTGGCGGTCAGACGCGATCATCGCAGCCAGTTCGTCGTCATGGACGAACTTTAGTTCACCTTTTCGGATCCGCTCGAAAAGAATGTTCGGTCCCACCTGGTAGGCAGGCAATACCTCAAACCCCTCACTCTTGATGAAATGGTCTTTGGGACTGTCTCCGGCGAAGACGATCTGGTGTCCGCGTTTGCGAAGTTCGGCGGCAATCGCCAGCGGGCGGCTGATGTGAGAGAGGGTGTGGGTGTAAGGCAGGCAGAGGATTCGCATCAGGGTTCTCCGACGTTAACGAAGTTCGCAGTCCGCATTTTCCAGAATTTCGGCAAGGCGATTGAAAAACCGGGCGGCCGGGGCACCGGCCATAATCCGTCGATCGAAAATGATGGACAGGGGCATGGTTTTTCTTACTTCCACTTTGCCGTCGATGGCAATGGGCCGTTCCTTGACCCAGCCAAACATCACGGTCAGCGGCCAGATCATGTCGGCAATGACGAAATCGATGCCGTATTTTGCCGGTGAATTGACGAAGCAGGCATTCCCTCGGTGCTTCACCCATTCGTTGGGCAGATAGCGAGGTGCCCGGATGACCCACCGACTCAAAAAAACCGGCATTTTGCTAAGGAGGGTGAAGAAAAGTTTCCAGCGGGGGTGCTGTTCGGCATCCGCTGTCAGGGAGTGCTGCAGTTCTCGGGTGATCTGGACCAGGGATTTGCGGTCTGTGTCCAAGATGGTGTCGGCAAGGACCACGCTTTCGGCCTGGGGAACGTTTCTTTCTATAGCCACCGTGATATCCATATTGTTGAACTGGACGATACGACGGAAGAAGGGAGGCCCGAGGATGGCGCGGTTGGCGTAGGGGTATTCTTTAAGGGCAATGGTCGCCGCCTTGACGATCAGGGCGGTATAGGAAGGCTTCAGCCCTTCGCCATTGTGGGTTTCCTGACGGAGTCGGTCCATGGCCGTGGCGTCGATCTCCCGGACGAAGTTAACTTTGTGCGCCGGGGTCATTTCCTGGTTGAGTGACCAGAAGGCACAGGCAATTCGATTTGGTCTGATTATTTCGGGAATTTTTTGCCGACGGGGAGATTCCACTGGGGGCATGTTGCCTCCTTTCCGGTTGGGGCCATGACGGCAAACGTTTTCTGTAGTCGATTTTCGATGAACGCGTCAGTTCCGGCTTGTGTCGGAGCGGAATTGTTTGGTTGACATGTCATTGAACTATAGCAGATTTATAACCCCATGAAACCCTGTATCACCCGTAGCAGATGGACGGCTGTTTGTCTGTAAGGAAATGCAAGCTAGCCGTCGGCAAAGTTTACATTATGATGAATTCTTTCTGTCTTCTTTTCTGAGATGCCTGTAATTACAGTCGCTTGCTTGTTGGCCTGTGCATTGCATGACTCTTTTTAAAGGCGATAGAAAGGCGGGTTCGTAGTTTTCGCTGCTTGTTATGGATCGGACAAATTTAACACTAAATGGAGAAGGAGGTAAGTGTATGAAACGAACAAGAAGCAAGTTTTTTGGTGTTTTGTTGGCATTGGCGATGGTAGTCAGTGTCGGCGTGTCGGATTCTCGTGCTTACACCATCGGGTTTGATGAAGATGGTGCGGGTGTGGGTGTGATGAAAGATATCACTTTGATCAACTATTACACGGATACCGGGCTGGCGCTTGATTTCAATCCCTTTGCGCCGACGCCTTTCAATATTGAGTTCCTTTTACAGGGGCGTGTGTCCAGTTTTCAGAATTCAGGATTGCCGGTGATCTTCCCTGGGATCGCCCTTAATACCAATGAAATCACATTTACAGCAAGATTTATCGAGAGAGTTGTTGATGTTCAGACCGTTGGTGGTACTACCACGGCTATTTTCCAATCAGGAAATCTTGGCTCAGAATTTAAAATGTATGCTGATAGTACCCCCGATGCAAATCCCAATAATGTGAGTGGTTATAATGATGGAGTTGAAATACTTAGCGCAACGATGGTAAGTCAGACATCGTCATTCTCCTCCACGGTTCCTGGTGCGTTAGGTACGGGGTCCTTCAACGTCGTGCTTAGTGTTGATTCCTATGATAATACTTACTGGGATATTCCTTTTGATTTGTTCTTGTTCCAGCTCGTTACGACGGGGACTTTGAATCAGCCGTCCACGTTCACTCCTGCTGTAATGTGGAATGGGACATCAATTGCGGCTGCCGCTGCCGCTGGCAGGAATCCCCAGTATCTTAAATTTGATGGTTCCACAGACTTTAATGTTGTTCCTGAGCCGTCGACGATTTTGCTCCTCGGTTTAGGTTTGGTAAGCGTGGGTGTATTGGCACGCAGAAGGAAATAATAAAGAAATTCATAAAAAAGCGCACCTTATGTTGGGTGCGCTTTTTTTTGTTTTAAATCTGAGTGCTTCATGGTTTGTTCGATAAATGATGGATACACAGCGGAGGCGCTATCAAATGAAAACGAGAAGGCTACAGTCAGTTTGGCTGTTGTTGCTTTTTGTCTTTTTTATGCCTTGTATAGCTATGTCATCTTCCCTGGTTGGCTTAGATACCGCGGGTCTGAGTAACTATGTATATAGCGATTTGTGGACCAATAGAACTGATACCGGGTTGCTCCTGGGTTTTGTTCCTGACAAACAAGTGCCGCCAGAGTCTGAATATCAAACAAACTTTGTTTTTCAAACGAGGATTGCCGTTTTTCAAAAAAATGGTTTGCCCGTAATCATTCCTGATATTGCTTTGAGTAATGCCGAATTGACTCTTGTTGCTAAATTTCCACTGGTTGTCGATGCTCAAAAAAGATCGACCGATGTTTTAAACGTCAACCATGAACTCGTTAGTTTTGTTTCCGGGGAAAATGTTGATGGAAAATTATATATTTATTTAGACAAGTTGTCAGATGGGAGTCAGGCCGATCCAAATGTCGTTGCAGGATATGGTGACGATGATAATATCGGGCCTATTTTAACCGGCCATGTTTTGAAGGTAACGGCAAGTTTCGATAAAACATTAACGGGAAAAAATGCTGGTTTAGGCACGGGGTCATACGATTTTCAGTTTGTCATAGATTCTGTTAATTCTAATTACGTTGATATAGAAACCGGATCTGTCCTTGGCATCCAAGCCACGGGCACACTCAACACCCCGCCCTTTTTTTCTCCCTCTAAGATGTGGGATGGGACTTCGACCGCATTGCCTAATATCATGCTAAAGGTTGATGGCTCCCAGATATATTTTCCTGGAAATACGTGCATTGATATCGTGAAGGAGGTCAGTGTTAACGGAGGTGTCTCTTGGTTTGACGCGAACACTCTGGAGTCCGCACCGGGCACCAACAGAGGGGCTCAATATCGATTCACTGTTACCAATTGCGGCTCCGCTGATTTGAACAATGTCGCCGTAACGGATCCTTATCTTGGGATCGTTGACGAAACCGCGATATTTTTAGGGACTCTTGCTGCAGGTGCAGAGCTGGTTCTCACTGCTGCAAATTATCCTTTGTTGAACCTGCCAAATCGCTGCGCTGACGTCCCTCCGCCCGGCGATGGTGAACCAAATAAGTTTAACAAGGCAACAGTGGTGGGCGAAGCGGGGCTTCCTTCTCCGAGTAATACCGTCACCGCCGCAGACCCCGCTTGGGTCAAATGTGTTTGTGTCGATATTGAAAAGCTAGTAAGTGTCGACGGTGGTCAGACCTTCGGTGATGCCGATTCTTGCGATAATTCGGTACTGGCCCAGGGGGCTGTTGAATATCAACTGGTTGTTACCAACTGCGGATCGGTTGCGCTTGAAGATGTGGTTGTTAATGACCCGATGCTTTTCGGAGCCCCGGGGTATTCTCTGTCGGGCGATCTTTTGCCGGGTGTGGACAATCAGGTCATCATAACCAAAAATGATGACGCCGGGCTTGTAGTGGATGGTTTCTGCGATGTCTTCGGGAATCAACTCGATCTTGAAAATAAACTTAGAAATACTACCGTTGTTGAAGGTGTTGCTAGCCTCGTCAATGCGGATGTCGTGGTGACTGATGCGGACTCGGCCTGCGTGGAATGCTCTTCCTGTGCTGGCAGTATTGGCGATTTTGTCTGGGATGACGTGAATCGTAATGGTATTCAGGATGGTGGTGAGTCGGGAATTCCGAATCAGGAAGTCACTTTTACCGGCACCAACATCTACAATATGCCGGTCAGCATGACGGATACCACCGATGGCAACGGGATGTACCTGTTCGAAGGGCTGTGCGCCGGCACCTACACGGTGAGCGTAGCGACTCCGTCCGGTTACACGCCAACCATGAGCAATGCCCCGGACAGCACGCCGGCCAACGACAGCAACGACAGTCCGGCCAACGTCACGCTGACCAACGACAACAGCAGCGATGAGACAATCGACTTCGGTTTCTACGCGTTACCCACCTCGATTGGCGACTTCGTTTGGAACGACCTCAACAAGAACGGCCAGCAGGATACCGACGAGCCGGGTATCTCCGGCGTCACGGTGACACTGGTTAATTGCATCACCAACGCCATGCGTACCACCACCACCGATGCCAACGGCAAGTACCTGTTCGAGAACCTGATGCCGGGCAGCTACTGGGTGGAATTCGCAGCTCCCATGGGCTACGCCTTCATCATGCCCAACATCGGCAATGACGCCAGCGACAGCGACGCCAACGCCACCGGCGTGACCGAATGCTACGACCTGGTTTCCGGTCAGCCCAACCTCACCGTCGATGCCGGGCTCTGGAAAGTAATGCCGTCCATCGACATCGAGAAGTACACCAACGGTGACGATGCCGACACTCCGACCGGTCCGAAGGTTCTCGTCGGCGGCATAGTCGAATGGAAGTACGTGATCAAAAACACCGGCAACGTAGAACTCACCGGCGTTGCGGTCACCGACGACAAGCTCGGCGCGATCACCTGTCCCAAGTCCACCCTGGCGGTTATGGAATCCATGACCTGCACCAAGACCGGCACCGCCATGGAAGGTCCGTACGCCAACATCGGTAAGGTTACCGGCCAGTACATCGGCACCACCGTAATGGATCAGGATCCGAGCCATTACTACGGGGCCAAAGACCAGATGGAATGTGGAACGGGTACCCCCGGTTACTGGAAGAACCACCCCAATGCCTGGCCCACCCAGTCGATCACGATTGGTGGCTTAAGCTACAGCAAGGCTAAGGCAATTGACCTTATCTCCGAGGCTGTTTCCGGAGATAAGACTTATACCCTCTTCCCTGCTCTGGTGTCGGCCAAGCTGAATGTCATGACGGGCGCCAATGCAAGCTGTATCTCCGATACCATAACAGCAGCCGATACCTGGATGAAAACTCATAAACCAGGCAGTGGTGTGTCAGGCAGCAGTCGCGCATGGAAGATCGGAGAGCCTCTCTACTTGATGCTTGACAGATACAACAACGGGCTCCTCTGTGCTCCGCACCGAGATTCCATCAAAGATCAGTGCTCCTCTACGTGGCCAGCAGGGAGTAAAAAAACTGAGTATTACAAAGACTGACGAAAGTCAGGATGGTTTATGGATAGAGGGGAGTGGTCACACTCCCCTTTGTTTTTTGTTATGATTTAGCATTGCTGTCCAGTTGGGATTTTGCAACAACTATAGTGCTGACAAATGCAGATAAAACGCTTTTTGTGATGCTTTTTGCTTGGTTATCCGCTAGGAGGTGTCGAGGCGAATTTCCATGAATGCCAAATATTGAGTGGGTTTATGGAAATGTCGTTACTTGCCCGTGTTCATCGCACCCAACTTAATACCCGAGCCATCGCTCGACTGTTTGCACCGCTTAAGCCCTCTCTCGATCGAGGCCAGGGGAATCAGACTGGGGTCGTCAGATATCTTAGATCTGTACTTCAACGCCTTTGCAACTTCTTGACCGGACACGACTGATCCCTGTTGTGAATATTGATGATTAATAAAGAGCTTATTTAATAAAAAGCGCGCCTTTTCTGAGGCGTTCAGAACGCTGACAAGCCCCGCTTTTTGAGGCGGGGTTTATTGTTTTTATGGAGACCGGGGAGGCTTGTCGGTCTATGTTGATTGTTTGCAATGAAATATTTAGTATGTTGGCGGGCGTTTATGGTGCTTGATTATTCTGTTTTATTTAGTAAGATATGCTTTGTTGTTTTTTTTGAGGGGACCCTTTCATGGTCAAGTTCCGGTTTCAGCGGGTTGCCAATGACGATGTGCGCAGGATGGAGCAACTCTATCGCTTGCGCTACCAGGTCTATTGCATCGAATGCGGTTTTGAATCGCCTGAGGATCATCCCCGCGGACTGGAATATGACAAATACGACGCACATGCCTCCCATTTCTGTGCCATGGTTGCAGGTTCCGATGAAATTATAGGGACTGTTCGCATCATTCTTCCCTCTGATATCGGATTTCCTCTTTTGCATCACTGCCAGTTGTACCCTGTTCAACGCACGATTGAGCCCGGGTGCGTTGGTGAAATTTCCCGCCTGGCAATAAGCAAGGATTTTCGCCGTAGAGAAATCGACAAGGTGCTTTATTCGCAGCATCCTGCCAAAATTCCTAAAATGAAGACGATTAACGATCAGCGGCATCAATTTGAAAGCCAGATTGTGGCCGGTCTGTATCAGTGTGTCTATCACGAAAGTCGTGCTCAGGGGTTGAAGTATTGGTATGCCGTGATGGTCAAGGGGTTGAGTTTTCTGCTCGGACGCTGGGGGATTACTTGGCGGGAAATCGGACCGGAAGCCGAATATCATGGGTTAAGAGCGCCGTATTTAGCCGATATTGCAGAAATTGAAAAAAGAGTTCTCTTGAAAAAGTCACACCTTCTTGACAAACCCCCAGGTTGGATTGATTGAACCGGTTATTGATTTTTTAAAATGCTGACTGCGTCCTGACATGTAAAGTCGCTAAATTATGATAAACTATCTCCTTTGCTCGGCAGATGTTGACTTAAGCAGTACGCTAAACGGGAGGGAAAAACATTGATTCACAAAATGATTATGATGTTACTGGCAGTCTGTCTTTTGGTCGGCTGTAAGAGTCAGACCAAAGAGGAGATGGTTCACGAAGGGGAGCAGCTTATTCAGCAGGGCAATCCTCTGGGGGCAATCGTGCTGCTTAACAGTGCTCTGGAAAAAGATTCGAACTACGTGGAGGCGCGGTATCAGCTGGGTCTTGCATACATGAAGGGTGGCAAACTGGACAAGGCTGAAAAAGAACTGCGCAAAGTTCGCCTCCAGGATCCTGGCCGGCAGCAGGTTAGGCTCGATCTGGCTTCTATCTATATTGCGACCCAGAGGCTTGACGAGGCGTTCGAAGAGGTAAGCAAGTACGAACAGGACAACCTGGAAAGTTCCCTTTCGCGGGAATATGTGGGGCGCATCCAAGCCATGCGTAACGATTTTGTGCAGGCTGAGCAGTCCTTGCTCGAGGCGATCGAACTCGATGCGAAAAATGTTTCGGCGCGACTAGCCCTGGTTCAGGTCTATATGCATTTAAAGTGGGATGGCGAAGCTCGGTCACAACTGGCTGCAGCGATCAAGGCTTCTCCCAGGAACAAGAATGCCTACTATATGCTGGCGTCACTCGAAGGAAGCCAGGATCGCAAGGCTGAAGCTCTTGCTGCCTATCGACAGGTGAACGCTATTGATGCCAATGATGTCGGTGCTCTTTACATGACCGGCATGTTGTCCCTTGATTCCGGGGACGCCGCTGTTGCCCAGCGTATTGCAGATGATCTGCGCAAGCGGTTTGCCAGCCATCCGGCGGGCCCCAGGTTGGCCGGCATGATCCATTATGTGCAGGGCGATTACGAGAGTGCCGCCAACGAATTGAGAATATCGTTGCAGGAGATGTCTGACCTCGGCGGCTATTATTTCCTCGGGTTGACGGAATATCGGCTGGAACGTTACGAGTTGGCGCTGAATCAGTTTCAACGTGCGCTCGATATCTATCCCGGGCATGTCCAGTCCCGCCTGATGGTGTCCATGACCATGCTGCGTCAGGGCCGTGTCGATGACTGTATTTACCAGATCCAAAAGGTGCTGCAGGGAGACGACCAAAACGCCATGGCGCATAATATTATTGGCAGCGCTTATTTGGCCAAAGGCGAGTACGACCGGGCCATGGAGCACTTGGATCGGGCCATCGGCCTCGACCCGTCTCTGGCCGATGCGCACATGAAAAAAGGGTTATTTAATCTTTCCCGGGGGGATAATGCCGGCGCGGAGATCGAGTTGTCCAGGGCCGTGGATGCCGCCCCCGAAGTACTCAACACCAGATTCCTGCTCGCTTCCCTTTATCTGCGGCAGCAAAATTTCACCGGGGCCACTAAGGCCCTGCAGGAAGGGTTGGAGGGCACGGCGGAGGATGCCCTGCTGTATAACTACCTGGCGGCAGCCTATTTTGCCCAGAAAAAACCCGATGAGGCGGTGCTGGCTCTGGAAAAAGCCAAAGCGGCCAAGCCTGATTTTTTTGCCCCGTATTTCAACCTGGCCAACTACTATATGTCCATCGACCAGCGGCAGAAGGCTGTCGACGAATATCAGGCTGTTTTGAAACTCGATCCCAAGCAGATCAAAGCGCTCATTTCTCTGGCGGCACTTCAGGAGATCCTGGGAGATTCAGAGGCCGCCAGGGCGGGTTATCAGTCGGCTCGCAACACCGGCTCTCCAGAGGGTTTTCTGGCGCAGGCCGGTTACCTGATGCGTAATCGGGAGGAAGCGAAAGTAGCCGAGGTGGTTGAGTCGGCTTATGTGGCCTATCCTGCGCATCCGGGGATTCTCGAACTGCGGGGCAGGTTGCAAATGCAGCAGAAAAAGACCGAAGAAGCCGTCAAAATGTTTCAGTCTCTGGAAAAATTCAAGCCCGGTGCCGGTCTGCCTCTGGTGATCGCTTCCTGGTTACAGGGGGGAGAAAAAGAAAAGGCGTTATCCCTGGCGCGGCAGCAGATTGACAGCCAGCCCGATGCCGGTTCAGGCTATCTGTTGATGGCAGCCGTTCACCAGAATCTCGGGGCGACCGATAAGGCGGAGGCCATTTTGAAGCAAGGGATTGCAGCGGCCAGGGACGCGTCGCTCCTCTCCTTGCAGTTGGGGGCTTTTTATGCCGGAACCGGCCGGACAGATCAGGCCATCGAAACCCTGTCGGCGCTACAGAAAGCCGCCCCGAATTTTGTTCAGGCCACCTTTGCTCTGGGGGCCGTTTACGATCAGGCCGGCAATAAGCGTAAGGCGGTGGATCTCTACCGGGACGTGCTGGCGAAGGCCGAGGGGCACACGGCGGCGCTGAACAATCTGGCTTATCTGTATGCAGAAAACTACGGCAGTCCTGACGAGGGGCTGGTTCTGGCGATCAAGGCATTTCGCAATGAGCCGACCAACCCGGGGATCCTGGATACCCTGGGGTATGTGCTACTGAAAAACGGGCGAGTCGAAGAGGCGGTCAATGTGTTGAACAAGGCGGCAGAACTTCTGCCGAACGTGGCTGCTGTCCGTCTGCACCAGGGGCAGGCGCTGATGGCTGCCGGAAAGTCGGCAGAAGCGAGGCAGGCGCTGCAGGCGACGGTTGAAAGTGGAAAAGGGCCGGAAGCCGAACAGGCCAGCAGGTTGCTGGATTCGTTGAAGTAAGAGGCGAAACTTTCCATGCAGATGCAGCGGCTGACTTATTTTCTTGTTGTGGCAGACGCCTTGCTGGCCGGGGTGTCCCTGATCCTCGGCCATGTCCTGCGCTTTGAGGGCGCATGCGACATGACGACGATCTTCGGGCCGTCCGGCGTGCGGATGGTTTCTTTTGTCGCGGTAGTCATTTTTTCTGGCTATTTCTGTGAGATGTATCGGTGGGAAAGGCGCACGGGGCGTCTCGACCTGGCGGCCACGACGGCAGTCGCCATGATGGTTTCTTTTTTCATGCTGTCCGTTTTTTATTATATTTTTCCTGCCGCCATGATTGGTCGCGGCTATTTGTCTTTGTCTCTGCTGATTTTCGGTGCATTCCAGTTTGTGGCGCATCTGGGTTTTCTCATGCTTCTGGAGCTGCCAGGGCTTGCCAATCGGGTGCTCATTATCGGTGTCGGCCCACTAGCCGAAGTTATCGAAACGACCATGACGCAGCGGCCTGGCCGCAACCTGTTTGCCGGGTTTGTCCGGCCGGTCGCGGATATTCTCAGTGTGGCGGAGGACAAAGTGGTTGGCGATATTGACAACATTGCCGAACTGATCCAACGGGAAAAAATCAGCCGCCTGGTGGTGGCTGTCACTGAGCGGCGTGGCGTGTTGCCGGTACGTGAACTGTTGCGCTGTAAGCTTGGGGGGGTCGACATCGTCGATGCCCTTTGTTTTTACGAAGAAATGACCGGTAAACTGCTCATCGAAAATATCCAGCCCAGCTGGTTCCTCTATTCCAACGGCTTTCGGATCACAACATTTCTGCGGTTTTACAAGCGTATTTTTGACGTATTTTTTTCCTCTGTCGGGATTCTTCTGGCGCTTCCCGCCTGGCCGATCGTGGCCCTGATGGTTAAATTGGACTCTCCGGGGCCGATATTGTTTAAACAGCTTCGGGTGGGGGAGCGAGAACAACTGTTCAAGGTTTACAAGTTTCGCACCATGCGTCAGGATGCCGAAAAAGACACCGGGGCGGTTTGGGCCCAGAAGGACGATCCCCGGGTTACCCGGGTGGGCGGCTTCTTCCGTAAAACCCGTCTGGATGAACTGCCACAGTTATTCAACGTGCTCATGGGAGACATGAGTTTTGTCGGACCCCGGCCGGAACGCCCGGAATTTGTCGAGCAGCTTAATGAGAAAATACCCTACTATTCAAAGCGCCATTCCATGAAGCCTGGTGTAACCGGCTGGGCTCAAGTCTGCTATCCTTATGGGGCCTCAGAGGAAGACGCTCTGGAAAAGCTCCGGTTTGACCTTTACTACATAAAAAACTACTCGATTCTACTCGATTTTCTCATCATTCTTGAGACGGTGAAGGTCGTTCTTTTCAGTCGTGGAGGAAGATAACCCAAATGAAAAAGTTGATTGTTAGCCTGTCGCTGGCCCTTGTCTGTTGCTCCAGTTTCGCATGGGGGGGGGATTATGTCATTGGTGATGGGGATGGCTTGAGTATCGCTGTCTGGGGCTCCCCCGAACTCAGTGTCGATATTGTGGTGCGTCCTGACGGTAAAATCACCCTTCCGGCGGTCGGTGACGTGGAGGCTTCAGGGCTCACGCCGGCTGAACTCGGGAAGGCGTTGACCAAGGTTCTTGGCAAATACGTGAAAACCCCCATCGTTACAGTGACGGTGGCAGGCATTACCAATAACCGCATCTACATTTCTGGCGGTGGGGTGCCACCGCGGGTCATTAGTCTTCAGGGGCGAACCTCCCTCTTCAAGCTGTTGTGCAGTCTCGAGGGGATCGGAAATGCCGACTTGATGCGAGCTTACATCATGCGTGGGGGCGATAAGATTGAAGTCGATTTCCACGACCTTTTTGACAATGGTAATCTTGCCGCAGATATTGACCTCAAGGCTGAGGATATCCTGTTCTTGCCAACGAATGAATTGAACAAGGTTTATGTGGTCGGGGCCGTCAATACGCCCCAGTACATCATTTACCGGGACGGCCTGAGGATTCTGGATGCCATCCTTGAGTCGGGGGGATTTACCAAGTTTGCCAAGGAAAGTGCCGTGTTGATTTTGCGCAAGAGCGGTGATGACCGTCAAAGTATCAAGATCAACATGGACCAGTTGATGAAAGAAGGCAAATGGAACCAGAACCTCGAGCTTAAACGCGGTGATTACGTGATCGTCAAAGAAGGCATGTTTTAGGACGGGCAGAAGGAAGAGGATGGGCCAAGTCTTCAGCCTAACGATTTAAACTACAGACAGGTGAAAAATGGATTCTCCGATTCTTCAGATTAAAAAATATCTTCACGCGCTTTACTCCCGGAGATATCTGTTTCTGCTTATTGCGGCATCGACGGCGGTGTTGATTGTTGCCGGAAGTTTTTTCGTCCCCGAAAAATACGAGGCTAAAAGTACGGTCTTTATCGAAAAAAGTATTGTGAACAACCTGTTGAAAGGGCTGACCGTGACGCCGTCGATGGGGGACCGGATCCGGGTGCTTCGTTATGAGATCCTCAGCCGGGATATGATTTTGCGTGTTCTCAAAGGGCTGGACATGGATGTTGTCGCCGGAACGCCAGAAGAGTTTGAAAAGCTGATCAAATATTGCCAGGAGGAAACCCAGATAAGCGTCAAGGGGGACGATCTTTTTTTTGTTTCGATTGTTGACCCTAAACCTAAATTTGCCAGGGATTTCATCAATGCCCTGGTCACTACCTATGTCGAGGAGAACCTTTCGGCAAAGCGGGAAGACTCCTTTGGCGCCAACCGGTTCGTGTCCGAGCAGGTGACATTCTACAAAGACAAGCTGGATGTCATTGAAGGCCGGATTAACCAGTTCAGAAAAGAAACCGGTATTTTTTCCACTGTGACCGAGGCCTCGATCATCGAAGAAATCAAGGTCTATGAAGAAGAGCTCAAAGGTCTCAGGATGAGAAAAAATGAAATGTTCGCGACCTTGAAGACGATACGCGAGCAAATCAAGATGATGCAGCAGATGGCTTCGAGCGGCGGCGCGTTGTTCGATATGTCTGGCGTAGCAGGCGGGGATGTGCGCATTGGAGCGATACAGGCCAAAATCGACGAACTGCTTCTGGTTTACAATGAACAATATCCGACTGTGGTTAAACTCAGGGAGCAACTTGCCGAGATGCAGAAGCGGCAGGAAAAACAGGCCGGTCAGGATAGCGCGTCGATGGTAGACTCATTCAACCCGCTCGAAGATCCGATTTTTGTCGATCTGAAAATGCGGATGAATGCTACCCAGTCTGATCTGAATGCGTTGGAGGCCAGGGAAAACGAACTGGTCTTACAGGTCGACAGCAACAAGAGGATCCTGGCAAACTTCCCTGAAGATAAGAAGAAGCTCGCAGACATGGAACGGGAGCGAGCCATGAACAGGAATGTTTATGAAACACTTCTCGAGCGGGTCGGGATTTCCGAGGTTTCAAAACACATGGAGGTTTCCGACCGGTCGGGCAATTTCCGGATTGTCGATCCGGCAATCCTTCCATTTATTCCAGTGGGTGTCAAGCGTGTCGTTATGATGGTCATGGGGCTCTTTGCCGGGCTTGGAGCCGGCTTGGGCGCAGTGGCAATTCTGGTGAAACTTGACGATACAGTGAAAGATTCCGATGCCCTGCGTGCACTGGGGGTGGCTGTGCTGGCTGAGATTCCGCTCATGCATAGTGAATTTGAGGCTCGCCTGGAACGCAAAAAAGACCTCGCTGTTTATTCATACGCGGGATTCTGCTTGTTTTTTGTAATGGCCATGGTCGGGCATGACCTGCTGGGGTTGCAATATGTTGATCAGGTCATACGCCATTTGCGCCTCGACAAGTTGGTTGCCGACATGGTTGGCCTGATTAGTTAGAAGGGGATGAATTGACATGAGTCGGATCGAAAAGGCCATTGAACTGGCCGCACAAAAAAGAGAAGGCATGTCCTCTGATACGGGCGGCATCGAAGATTCTGCTTCGCAGGTCACTCCTGCTTTGCATCGTACTTCCAGCTACGAGGCGTTTGCCTCGATTCCTCCCGCTGTAATCAAAAATCCTTTTCTGGTAACGGCTACCGGTGAAAACACTCCGGCGTCTGAACAGTACCGCAAACTCAAGTCTTCGATCGTTAAGCTGGCGCAACTTGGCCGGTTTGACAAATCACTTATGGTCACCAGCGCGATTGGCGGCGAAGGCAAAACACTGACGTCTTTGAATCTGGCCATCACCCTGGCCCAGGAGTTCGACCACACGGTTTTGTTGGTCGAAGCCGATATCCGCCGGCCCACGATTATGAAATATATGGATATGGAAGCCACTGTCGGTTTGACCGACTGTGTGCTTGACGGCATTGATGTCGGCGATGTTTTGGTGAAAACCGGGATCGGCAAGCTTTCGGTCCTGCCGGCCGGCCGGATGGTGCCGAATCCTGTGGAACTCTTTTCCTCAAACCGTATGCAGAACATCCTGCTTGAGATTAAAAATCGTTACCCGGATCGCTACCTCATTGTCGACACCACCCCGCTGCTGCCTTTCGCCGAACCACAGTTTATTGCCAACGTTGTAGGTGGAGTCCTCTTTGTCGTGCGCGAAGGGTATACCTCGGTCGACAAGGTCACCAAGGCTCTGGGGTTACTGAAAAATCACAACCTGCTCGGTGTGGTCTGCAACGGCATGAGCCAGGTCACCTCAGGGGGGAAATCCGGATATTACGGATACTACGGGTATAAGTGAGACGATGGCTGAAGCGCAGGCTGAATGCAGAAGATTGACAGTCTTCCACGTTCAGCCGATCCCCTTTACTGGTCCAAGAGGTCCCTTGTTATGAAACACTCGAGAATTATTTTTGCGGTGCTGTCTGCCATCTTGCTCGTCTCTTCTTCGGCATGGGCCGAATTTCGGCTAACGCCGGGCTTTTCTTTGCGTCAAGAGTACGATGACAATATCTACCTGACGGCCCGCGACGAGGAAAGCGACTTCATCACCATCGTGCGGCCGTCGATCAACCTCAACTGGGAGACGCGGTTCGTCGAGCTTTCGTTGAACCTGGGCCTGGAATACGAAAAATACCTGCACAACAGTAACGAGGACGAACTCCGGCCGAGCCAGGGAGCTCGCTTCGATTCGACCTGGTCGCTCTACAAAAATGCTCTTTTTCTGCGGGTCTCCGACAGTTACGAGCGGGTCCCGATTGACGAAGGGGATAAGGGGGGGCTTGACAACAAGCTGGCCAATCTCACCGATCGCAACCGCTTAATTGTCAACCCCTATCTGCTGCTGCACCCGCTCCGGACTCTGGAAGCACGTTTTGACTACCAGTACGAAAATGTCTGGTACCGGGCGGAGGAAGGAGATGATGCCGAAACCCATCGCTATTCTCTTCAGTTGACCAAGGAGATCAGCCCACGGATCTCGGCCATTCTATATGGCGGCTATACCCAGTATCGGCCCAGAGACGCCAGTCGTTCGGTTCTCGAGGATATCGGCGATGAAGAATACGACCGCACAGATGCCCGCCTCAACCTGCTCTGGAATGTGACGGAGAAGTTTACTCTCGGCGGCAATGTCGGCCGAGCCTGGCTCGATTACGATTACAGCGGCGAAACCAGCTCGACCCTGCTTGGCGGACGGGCTGATTACCAGCTCTCCCGCACCGTTTCTGTGGGCACTTCCTATCAGGAGGATATTTCCGATTCGGTTGAAAACGGTGCCCGTGAGCAGAAGCGCTACTCGGCTTATTACAGTTATGCTGATCGCGCCAAGGCTTCGCTCACTTTGTTTAAATCCCGGGATGATTATATCGAGATTCAACGCCAGGATGACTCAATGGGGGCCGTTCTGGCGGGCGAATTGCCGATTACTAACAAAAAGGGTGTCGCCTGGTCACTGAACTATACCGATTACGAAAAAGCTGAAACAGAAGATTATGACCGCTACGGAGCGCGCGTGGAATTCTATCACGATATGCGCCTGGGACGGTTTGCCCTGGGGTACACCTGGAACCGCAACGATTCGGATATCCAGGACAACAACTACACCAGCAATATCATCTTTGCCCAGGTGGTGTTGAGCTGGTAGCAGGCCGTAAGAGTCGGCCGTTGGATGGTTCAATCTAACCGTTTCAGCCTAACCCTTTTATCGCGGACATTGCATGTATGAGTCATATTTCGGTCTGAATACCAAACCGTTTGAACTGGTTCCCAATCCCCGATTTCTGTTCAACAGCCAGTCCCATAAGAAGGCGATCAATTATCTTAAATATGGCCTTCAGGAACGGGCGGGTTTTATTCTTTTGACCGGTGAAGTGGGCTCGGGCAAGACCACCATTATCCGCGACATCATCAATAACCTTGAGGCCGATATCGCCCTTTCCATGGTCTTTAACACCCGCGTTACCTCAAAGCAGGTGATCGCCATGATCAACGAGGATTTCGGCCTCGAGGTTGTCGGAAAAGATAAGGTTGCGCTGGTGCGTGACCTGAACGACCACCTGATAGGCTTGCATGCCCGTCAAAAAAGGGCGGTGGTGATTGTTGACGAGGCGCAGAACCTGACTCCGACGATCCTCGAAGAAATACGTCTGTTGTCCAACCTCGAGGCAGATAGTTTCAAGTTGTTGCAGATCATCCTGGTCGGGCAACCCGAACTTAAAAAAATCATCACCTGCCCCGAATTGCGGCAACTGCGGCAACGGATCAGCATCCATTGTCACCTGCAGCCCCTGACTCGAGAGGAAAGCGAAGCTTACGTTTATCACCGGCTGGCCATGGCCGGAAACCGCAATGCCCTGCGTTGGAACGACGGTACTTTCGATATCCTTTATGGATACAGTGGCGGCATCCCCCGGCTTATCAACGTGTTCTGCGATTTCGTGCTGCTGGCGGCTTTTGTCGAAGGGACCCGGGAGTTGACTCGTGATCTGGTCGACGAGGTGATTGGCGATGTTTCCTGGGATCGTCATCTCGATTCGATCAGTCCCTCTCCGGGCCAGCGTTCTGTCACAGGAGACGACCAGGAAGGGATGGCGGATCGGCTCCTGCGTTTCGAACAGCGGTTGAACTGCCTCGACGCCGTGCAGGAAGGAGACGGCTGGATCGCCAAACGGTTGGCTGTTCAGGCAGATCTTTTGAATAGGCTTGCGGAGCGGCATTCGGGTGATATCGGCCGCATCGAGTCTGCCCTTGCGCGCATCTGTCGCCAGCTCGACGGGTTGATCGCTTCATCGGCCGCCGCGAAAGATGCAACGGGTTCTTCGACCAAACCGCTGGATGCGGCGGTCGATGGCCGCCCGACATCGCCGACTCCGGCCGCTTCCGCTTCCGGGGCACTGCCGAAAAAGCGTTTGTTCGGGAGGAGGGGGTGATAGGGCTGACCCCTGAAGGCCCAAGAATCACCAACTTTCTCAGTATCGATGTCGAAGACTACTTTCATGTCTCCGCTTTCGAGCAAGTATCGCCGCCGGCCTCATGGGGTTCTCGTGAGTTGCGGGTTGAGGGCAATACCGAGCGGGTGCTGACTATTCTTGATGCGACTGGGGTCAAGGCGACCTTTTTTGTCCTCGGCTGGGTCGCTGAACGTTGTCCCCAACTGGTCAAACGCATCGCCTCCGGGGGGCATGAGGTGGGCAGTCACGGTTATGGCCATCAGCGGGTTGGATTGCTGTCGCAGGAGGAATTCCGCCAGGATATCCGGAGCAGCAAAGCCCACCTTGAAGATCTAACCGGTTGCGAAGTTCTCGGCTACCGGGCTCCGAGCTACTCGATTTCGCGCAAAACCCCCTGGGCCTTCGACGAACTGTACGCAGCCGGGTACCGTTACGATTCCAGCATCTTTCCGATTCAGCACGATTTTTACGGTATGCCCGACTGGCCCCGTTTCGCCGGATCGACCGTGAAGACCGCCGACGGCAGCTGGCAACCGGGTGAATCATCGATCGGAGAACCGACCCTGGTTGAACTGCCCATTACCACCGTGCAGATAGGCGGGAAAAATCTTCCGATTGCTGGTGGCGGTTATTTTCGACTCTTTCCTTATCCACTGACCCGATTGGGGCTGCAGCGCATTAATCACACCGAGGGTAAGCCGTTCGTTTTCTATCTGCACCCATGGGAATTTGATCCTGCTCAGCCACGCATGGAGGGAGCTGGATTGAAAAGTCGTTTTCGGCATTACCTTAATCTGAACAAGACCGAGGGCCGCTTCCGGCGACTGGTATCTGATTTCAGCTTCGGGCCGATATGCGAAGGATTGCAGTTGTGAGGCGGCAATCCTTCGCGACGATATAGGGGAAAATGATGGAAATACGCCTTCTTTCCGGCGCGGATATAAAAGCTTGGGACGAATATGTTTGCAGTCATCCCGACGGCACCATTTTTCATCTCACCAAGTGGAAGCAGGTGGTAGATCAAACCTTCGGACATTCGAGCTACTACTTGCTGGCCGCAGATCAGGGGCGAATCTCAGGAGTTTTACCCCTGTTTCAGATTCGAAGCCGACTGTTCGGGCATTTTCTGGTTTCCGCCCCCTTCGCTGAACTTGGCGGCCCCCTGTCGGATCGTCCGGAGGTTGAAGCGAAGCTTCTCGAGCGAGCTTTTCAAATTGGGGAGGAGCTGGCCTGCGATTATGTGGAGCTTAAAAACAAGACCGCCATCGATGGCCTGCTGACCAAAAATCTCTATTACAATTTCAGCAAAGAGATTCTTCCCGCGCCGGAAGACAACCTGCTGGCAATCCCGCGCAAGTCGAGAGCCGCAGTTCGCAAGGGGATCAGCGAAGGTCTCATGACTTATTTCGGCAACGATCAATTTGACGATTTTTATGAAGTCATGGCCCGCAGCTATCGGCAGCTTGGTACGCCGATTTTTCCCAAACGGTTTTTTCGGGCGTTTCTCGATGTGTTTGGGAATGACGCTGAAGTGATGGTGGTCCGGAGCAGGGAAGGTGTGCCGATCGGTTGCGTGCTGAGTTTCTATTTCAAAGACCGGGTCATGCCCTACTATGCCGGGTCGCTGTGGGAATACCGCCGGCTCTGTCCCAATGACTTCAAATACTGGGAGCTGATGAAGCGGGGCTGCGAGCGGGGTTGCAGGGTGTTTGACTACGGCCGCAGTAAAGTCGATACCGGTTCCTTCAGCTTCAAGACGCACTGGGGATTCGAACCGACCCCCCTGGCTTACCAGTATCGCCTGATCGGGGCTTCGCAATTGCCGAATCTCAGCCCGACCAATCCCAGATACCGGCGCAAGATTGAAATATGGCGGCGGATGCCCCTGGCTCTGACCAAACTCGTCGGGCCGCCGCTGGCGAAGTACTTGGCGTGAACAGTCCGTTCTTGAAAGCATTTGCGCCTCCCGTTGTATTGATGGGAGCCATTTTTCTCCTTTCCTCCGTTCCGGGAGAGGTCGATGACGGGATTCTCAAAATCCTGACGGCACTTGACCCAAAACTGCAGAATCTGCTGCATATCCCGCTCTTTGCTCTGCTGCAGGTGCTCTGGCTGCGGGCTATTGTAAAGGGCGGTCTTGCCAGTTGGAAAAACGTGCTGCTCTGCCTCGGCATCACCCTGGGCTATGGCCTGTTCGACGAAATTCACCAAATGTTTGTTCCAGGGCGCTACGCGTCACTTCTCGACGTGCTGCTGAACCTGCTCGGAGCTGTTCTGGGGACGCTGGGTTTCTGGTGGGCGACGAGAAAGTCACATCCAACGCATTCAACAGGATTACCGAGATAGAAGCGGATAAAGGTAATTGGTCCACAAAGGGCACGGAAAGTTGGCAGGGGAAAGGTCAATAGCGAAGCTGAATTCCCGTGCTACCGTGGATAAGAAAGATTATAGGGGTCTGCTTTGAAAATACTCTACCTCTGTCACCGCATTCCCTATCCCCCCAACAAGGGGGACAAGATCCGCTCGTACAACGAGGTGCGGTATCTGGCGCTGCGGCATGAGGTCGACCTGCTCTGCCTGGCTGACGAGCCCGACGATATGAAATACTCGGCCGATCTCGAAGGGATCTGTGCGCGTGTGGCGATCTATCCCCTCAACAAGACCCGGGCCAAACTCAGAGGGGGACTCTCTTTGGCGCTGGGGCAGAGCATTTCCGTCGGCTATTTTTACCAGCGCAACGTGCAGGCCTGCTTTGATCTCTGGCTGCAAGAGCGCGGCTATGACGCCGTGCTCTGTTTTTCCTCGACCATGGCTGAATACGTATTCCGGTCACGACTCTTTGACTCGGGAGACGGGGAAAGCAGACCCAAGCTCATCATGGATTTTTGTGACGTCGACTCGGACAAGTGGATTCAATACGCCGAGGAAGCCCGTTTCCCCATGGACCGGATCTACCGGCTTGAAAACAGCCGGCTGGCCGCTTACGAACAGCGGGTCTACCATAAGTTCGACCACTCGGTGTTGATTTCCGAGGCCGAGGCTGCGCTGTTTCGGCGGATTTGCCCATCCGCAGCGGAGCTCGCCGTGATTCCCAACGGTGTCGATTTCGAATTTTTCGATGCCCGCCTGAGTGACGCCAGTGTCCTTCACTCCGATGCCAAAAAGGTGCAGGGCGAAGCAGGCGGTGCCCCTACGATTGTTTTTACCGGGGCCATGGATTACCACGCCAACGTTGACGGTGTCTGCTGGTTTTGTCGCGAGATCTACCCGACTTTGAAAGCGGAGTTCCCGGAGGTGAGATTCACTATTGTCGGCAGCAATCCCACCCCCGCTGTCCGTGAGTTGGCCGCCATTGATGGGATTACTGTTACCGGCTTTGTCGATGACGTGCGCCCCTATTACCAGGCGGCCGATATCTGCGTCATCCCACTGCGGCTGGCGCGGGGGGTGCAGAACAAGGTCCTCGAATCGATGGCCATGAGTAAGACGGTGGTGACCACCTCAAAGGCCAACGCCGGCATCCAGGCGATTGACGGTGAACACCTTCAGGTGGCCAACACCGCCGAACAGTTTATCCGCTCGGTGACCGGATTGCTGAATGAAGAAGCGAGTCGACTCCGTCTTGGTCAGAGCGCCCGGGAGTTTGTGGTAGCGAATTACGATTGGGCCGTTAATATGGCAAAGCTGGAGCGGCTTTTAATCTGAGTTGTTAAAAAAGTCGGATGAAATCAGTCGATCCGCGGTACACAAGAAAAGCCTGGACGGAACAGAAATCAGGTCGGTGCATTCCGCGGCCAAAAAAGATCATCGCCTTGAGGGTTCAATGTCATGAAGATTCTCCACGTTCTCGATCACAGCCTGCCTCTGCACAGCGGCTACACCTTTCGTAGCCAGAGTCTTTTCCGTGCCCAGCGTGCCATGGGGTATGCCCCGGTAATTGTCACCTCGCCCAAACACGAAGAGAGCTGGAATGGCGATACCTCACTGAAAGAAGAAATTAACGGTTTCACCTACTATCGTAGCGGCGCCACTCGCCACTTGCCCGGAGCATTCACTAGCGAAGCCTGGCTGATGCATGTGCTATCACGGCGAATTCTTGAGGTTGCTAAGATTGAACAGCCTGATATCATTCATGTTCACTCGCCGGTTCTCAATGCCATTCCAGCGTTGTGGGCCGGGCGCAAGCTGGGGTTGCCGGTGGTCTATGAAATCCGCGCCTTTTGGGAAGATGCTGCTGTCGATCATGGCACTTACGCCGAAGGGTCCTGGAAATACAAATTGACCCAGCTCATAGAAACCATGGTCTGTACCCGCGTTGATCACGTGGCCATTTTGTGCAACGGCCTCAAGAACGATCTGGTCAGTCGTTATATCCCGGCGGGTAAAATCACTCCGGTGTTCAATGGGGTCAATCTTGATGATTTTAAACCCTGTCCGCCCGATGCCGAATACCTGCGTGAATGGAACCTGGCTGGCAAAAAAGTCATTGGCTTCATCGGATCGTTCTATCGTTATGAGGGCCTCGATCTGCTGGTTAAGGCTTTTGCCCGAATAGCCAAAACCGATCCGGGTGTTGTGTTGTTATTGGTCGGCGGTGGGGAGGTGGAAGGGGACCTGGCACAGTTGATTGCGGGCTTCGAACTCGGGCACCGGGTGCTTATGCCCGGTAGAATCCCCCATGACCGGGTTCCAGGTGCCTATGCCATGATCGATATCCTAGCCTATCCCCGCCATTCCATGCGCCTGACTGAACTGGTGACGCCGCTCAAGCCATTGGAGGCCATGGCCATGGGCAAAGTGCTGGTTGCCAGCGATGTTGGCGGGCACAAAGAACTGATCCGTCACGGTGAAACAGGGGTGCTGTTCAAGGCGGGAGACGACGTTGCTCTGGCGGCCGAACTTGCCGGTTTGCTGGGCGATGGGCAGCGCCGGGAGGCCCTGCAGCGGCAGGGGCGGGAATGGGTGAGCCAGCATCACGCTTGGGGGAGGACCACAGCGGTGTATCAGGATATTTACCGATCCGTCACCCGGCCCTGACTGAAAAGATGGGGCCACGGAAAATTCGAAAAGCCAGGAAAGGGGTAAAGTATCAAAGTGAGAAATACAGTATCTTCCGAGGCTGCAAGGGAAGGAATGCTATTGTCTATGGGAGGAAGCAATGAATGAACAAGAATATATCCATGGTATGCTTACCCGTACCGGTCTATTTATGGACCAGGCATCGCTTGAAAAGGTGCGCAATACCACCTTCGCCATTGCCGGTATCGGTGGGGTCGGAGCCATTACCGCTGAACTGCTGGCTCGTTGGGGGGTGAAAAAATTCCGCCTGCTCGATATGGATAAATACGAGCCGACCAACCTTAACCGGCAGCTCTTCGCCACATCCAAGACCCTGGGGCAAACTAAGGTCGAGACGGCCGCGGCACGAATCAAGGAGATCAACCCATTTGCCGAGATCGAAATAACGGTCATCGACATGGTGACGAACGAAAACGCCATCTCTTTTGTGCAGGGGGCGGGCATTGTGATCCAGAATGCCGACCGTCCTTCGGCCAAACTCCTTTACCTGGCAGCTCGCGATCTGAAAGTGCCTTTGGTCAATGGCTATGCCACCATTACCGGAGGTCGGGTGCAGGCTTTTGATTATCGCAAGTCCGCTTGTGAAAGTGTGATCGAAAAGTATTGGCATAAGTACAAGATGCAAGACCTCAAGCCGCTTTCCGAGATGTCGGTGGATGAGGTGAAGGCGTTCGATCAGCAGTTTGTGCATGCCACGGCGCCGTCACTGAATTTTGTGACTAATATGGTCGGGTGTCTAATTGTGGCTGAAGCGGTGAAGATGCTGACGGAGCAGGGGCGGTTGGCCCAGTATCCGTGGTTTGTTGAGTTCGATACGTTCACTTGTCGAATGCGCAGACGGCATTCCCTGTCACCTTTTGAGCCGGGGAACGTGAAGCGGATTAAGGGGGTGGTTGAGAAGGTGATGGGGAAAAAATATGCTACATAGAAACGATGCGCCCCAGCAATCTTATGATCATTCTTATGGTCAATGATTTGAATATGCTCTGGTTTTCTTCAGTTATTTTTTTTCTGGTGGTTGGCTTGATAGTGGTTTTGGAGTATTCACTCCGGATTTTTTACCAATATTATGGTCGAAGTTATGTCTGGAAACCTTACCAGAAAATTCGCATGGAGATTGATCAGCGCGCATTGCAAGGTATTCCAGCCGTGTGTAATTTGGTGGTTAACTCCCAGGGAGAAATAGGTTCAGAACCTCCGAAAAGAAAATTCTGGCGCGCTCTTGCCGTTGGCGGTAGTGCCGTTGAATGTTATTACCTCGGATCGCATTGGGGATGGACAGCCGAATTACAGCGGAAATTGGATCAGCCCGAAGCTCTTCACAGGCTGTGTGCTTCTGCGGTTCATGTCGGCAATATTTCTCAGTCGGGGATTGATTCAGCCGCTTTGGCGATGACCTTGGAGGCCATTCTTCCTCAGTACAAACAGCTTGATATGGTTTTTTGCATGGTAGGTGGGAGCGATGTGGTTCGCTGGTTGGCGAATGGTGCACCCGACAGCGGGGAAAGTCGTTCCCGCAATTATCAGAGCTTTTTTGGGCTCAGGCAGCGGCGTCTGTACCGCTGGCGAATATCTGATATGGCGGCAACTGAATGTGTTAGGGGCATATGCAGAAAATGTTTTTGCAAAGAAACTGTAAAGAAAAATGTTGGCAGCAGATTACTGAAATTAAGAAAAATGAGAATGGATGCTAGTGCGATTCGTGATGACATGGGGAATCCAGAAAAAATGCTTCAACGTTATGAAGAAAATCTTCGGCGGGTTCTCACAATGTGTCGGGAAAAGTCAGAACGGGTCTTTCTGATTTTGCAGCCGTGGTTTGATCGAGAGATAAAGACCGAAGAAGAGGGCCGGTTTTGGGACGGTGCTCAGGGAGAGCCTTACGTCGAAAATGTAACAATTTATTTTAGTTTTAGTGTATTGCGCGACTGTATGCGGTTAATAAACAAATCGGCGAAGAATGTTGCCGATTCACTTGGCATTGCAGTGATTGATTTACAAGAGGCGGTTCCTCCAGGTTTCAATAATTATTATGACTATTTTCATTTCACTAAAGAGGG